>PTLG01000030.1 GCA_002937995.1 Alphaproteobacteria bacterium MarineAlpha3_Bin7
AATCTACAGCGCAAATTACAACCAACTTCAGTTGCACTTGTGCTGCCACCATAGAATCTCAAAGGTCTACCCAGCTGCACGTACTTGCGACGGGACCCATCAACGACCACTTTTTCAGTGGCCGCCGATAGAGCGATAGGATCGAATCCTTTATTTGTCATTAGACTTTCCATAGAGCAGTGGGTTCTGTGTATCCATGAGTTTTCGTGTGATACCTTTAACCACATTACCCATAAATGTTTTTCCGCCACTGGATTCTGCATGTCTCCACTCATAGTCAATTAGATCCTGCAGAAACTCTATGGGACTGCCTTTCGTCTCGCCTTTAACAGCCATGTTATGGAGGCGTTTAAGGGCAGATGATTTATCGTCGTCACCTAGTTTTGATTTATCTACACTTTTAATGAGCATTTCTACTGTCTCATCAAAAGCTTTTGTATCTATAGGATGAGGACGACCATCTTTTCCACCCACAGCGAATGAGAACCTAGCGGGGTCATCAAAACGAGTAGAGTCGCCATGGATAACCTCACTTGCCATCGCTAGAGCTTTAAGAGTGCGTGGCCCTACACCATGGAAATCAACCAGGTCTTCAAAGTTTTCTATCTCCCGATTATAGGCCAGATCCAGCACGGATGCTAAACGACTCATATTGATGTCATCTTTTTTAACATCGTGACGGTTAGGCAGATCTGCTGCTCTAACAGCTTTTACAATCTCAGATGGTTTTTCTTTCGTGAGATCCACCATATTTTTTCTGAGATCTTCTGCATCGGGATCTACGAGATTTAAGACCTTTTGATTTTCGATGCCCATGATACCAGAATGTGGAGATTCACCGAATGAGCGAACAGTAGGAGAGTGCCAGTGATAACGTCTAGCCCGTCTGCTACCTTTATTCATACCCTGAGTAATAGCCGTCCACTCTCCTTCATCTGATACAATAAAATACTGCTGGTACAGGTCAAAACCATCCTGCACTGCATTATTATCTATCCGACGAGTGAGTCTGGATGATTTCGCTAGCTCTGTGCCAGGCAGACTATGTCTTTCTGCTACCCGATTAATCTGTTTCTCTGTTCCATAGGCAGCTTTTCCTTTTCCGCCCAGTATGTATAGTCCTAACTCATGAGCCTTTCGGTTTAAGCGTCTCTTTAAGCCTCCGAGAAGAACGGCTGTTACGCCAGAGGAGTTCCAGTGCATTCCTGTCACTGCTCCGAATGCCTGCAACCAGTTTGGGTCGGACATTCGTGTTAAAACTTCGGACTTTCCATAATTGTCTACGATAGACTCAATTATGGCATCACCCATTTCCCCCATTCGTTCTGATAAAAAATTAGGAACTTTCCCGAAATGTAGAGGCATTCCTATTGAACCTGCACTAATCATAATAATCACCTTTCATAATGTTGATATGACTAAAAATTAAGTCGATAAAAATAGTGTAAACTAATTGTTGACATTATGTCAACTGTTAGTTTACAATTTACACCATAACAAGATGAATTATTACTTTTAAAGATTAGGAGATTTAATTATGGAAATAATATTTATGACATTCGAAGTTATACTTTTTCTTTTTCTAACCGGATGTGCACTCATTGCTCTTTCTACTCTAGGTGTGACACTGGTCTATAAATTTCAAAACAAATATTGGATGGAGCTAAGGAAGGCTAGGTACTTTTTCAGGGGTTTATACAGAGAAGTATCTCATGCTAGCTAACATTCTTCTCATGGGTAATCTCTTCATCCTTTTATATTATGTCCATTCTATATTATCTAGTTTACCGACTTAACTTAATTAATTTTCTCAAACGATAAGTTAGATAGGAGAAGACCGAAAGCTTTGAATGCTGGCTATTTATGCCTTTTTGATACCCGATATAGTCAGAAATTACCCTGAGATCTATTAGCCTATTGACCATAGCCGTGTTAGATACATTATTAAGTTCACCCTCCTTAATTATTTTACTGGCTAATCCTCTAGCCTGACCAATTGTCTTTACTTTCTGTGACGAATTAACCTGACTTAAAATATCCCGAACTGACTGAGCTGGCATGAGAAGTGCTGCTGCAAAACGGTCTGCCTCAAGTTCAATCCGTGGTTTGTTTCGTGCATCACGGCAGAGGATTTCTTTTTTACCTTCTAGGTTTTCTTTTAAATAAGCGTCCCGGTGTAAGACGTGATGACCTATTTCATGGGCAATTGTAAAAGCATACCGGCCGTCATGATCCTCTACAGATGCGTTTACATAAATTTTATTTTCATCAAAGTCTATTCCCCCTAAAATTTCGGGGTCACTAAAAAGACCTTCATTGACGAAGTCTATTTGATAGCCCAGGTAGTGTTCCGCTATATCTTCAACAGGTACGGGAAGTGTTATAGAATTTTCATTGTTAGCGGAGAAATACGTAAGATTAAACTCATCAGCTAATTTTTCAATCTCATCAATAGTTCTAATATTTTGGTCATTACTTTCCACGCTTCTTCGCCTTGGGTTTCTTTTTCATTTGATCTAGATATGACTGCATTTGACTCCATTCCTCAGGCGTAAGGTTTTTTGCTGCCCTGAGAAAGCTAGGAACACTTTGAGGGTTTTTCTGTATTACATCCACCACTTCCGGATCTACTCGCTCTGCAAGATGCAAAAGCTCATCGGGATCCGCATCTAACGCTTCGGCAATCTTTGTTACGAGCTCGGGGCTTGCATTAACTTTGTTCTTTTCCAGGTTAGATATATGCATCCCACTCACTTCAGTAAGCCGACCAAGACCTCTTATGCTAATTCGTTTTTCTTCTCGTAACTCTTTTATTTTATCACCAAGAGACATATCGGGAATATCCAGTAATTAGTTTATATATAAAAATGATAACTTTTTTATTGACAATTGTCAACTTACAGGTTACACCATTGAATCCAACACCCACAAATATTTGTGCGATGAAATAGGCTTGCTCAAGGGTCATTGTTTTCTATAGTTGTAGAGATTAATTCAAACCATGTATTCTAGTTGTCTGTGTCAAAAAATTTAATAATTTGGCATTTTACTGCTGGCACTTCCTGCCAAATATATGTCGATGGTATAATATACTTTGGATTTTGGGTATGGATTCGTGTGTGAATAGTTCACATCCAGATATTTTTATGACAAGATGATGTAATATTGAAATAGAACTATCGAAAGTATTACATATAAGCGCCCAATTAGCCTATTTATTTCATTTATTTACCGGCTACTTGGGGCCAATCAAAGGTAACAAAAAGTAAGGAGGCGTTTGCCATGTCAGTAGAATTAGAGATGCTATTTTGGGTTTCAATCCTAACTTTGTTTTTATGGGTTCCATACGTCACTTCAGCTATTATAAACGATGGATTACTTGCTGCCCTAAAATGGCAGGGCAATGAAAAGCAACGTTTTTTGTGGGCAGAGAGAGCTAAGCGAGCACACTACAATGCCATTGAAAATCTAATCCCGTTTGCAGTAATAGTGCTTATTGCGCATTTAGCAAATGTTTCAAATGAAACCACCGCCTCTGCAGCAATGGCTTATTTCTGGCTCCGTGTTATCCATTATTTATCTTATACATTTGGTATTTCTTATATTCGTACTCCTGCTTTTATTGGTAGTTGGCTAGCGCAACTTTTTATAGTCTATCAAATTATAATTCACTAATTAGTGAAGAATTTAAAAATGGAAGTTACAGAAGAAATAGAAGCACCCTTTTTCTATCTTAAGGATACAAGCAAGACACCAATCAATAGGCAGACGAATACTGCAAAAGATACAAATGATTTTCGAGCTACAAGGGACCCCACAGTTATGAAAATCAAAAACGGCCGACTACTTGCAACAGATCCATCATTAGACAGAGAGGGTTTTGCTTTTCTTAAACAGGTTAGCAAGGTTGTTAATTTTTTCGATGATTCAGAGTTAAATACAATTTACAGCCTGGAAATTGAAGACTTGATTAGGAGAGCATCTGGCGGAAGAGAAGTAGTAGTATTCGATCATACTAGGCGTTCGACAGCCCCAGAACAAAGAGAAAAATATAATGCGAGAGATCCTGTACCTGCACCACATTCCGATTATTCAGATACATCTGCCGAGCAAAGAATGCATGATGTTTTTGGAAAAAAAGTTAGTGATAGATTAAATCGACGATTTGCGATGGTTAACGCCTGGCGATCTATGACTGGCACAATTGAGGAGTGGCCAATTGCAGTTTGTGATGCGCGTACAGTTAATGAAAACTTACTAGTCGATACATATCGTCATGCTCCGCATAGAGCCGAGCCTTCTTTTGAATATGCTAGGTCAAGCTCGACCCGTCACGCTGCATTTGATAGCTCTCATCGCTGGTATTATTACCCAGAGATGAAACGTGACGAGGTCCTTCTATTCAAAAACTACGACACCCTGAAAGATGGAACGGCCAGATTTGCATTACACTCAGCTTTTGAGGATCCCTCTACACCACAAAATCCAAAACCTAGAGAAAGCATTGAGACTAGAGCATTTGTATTTTTTGACTAATTAAAGTTTGGATTGTGAGAGAATAAATAGAAAAAAAATAGGCACCTAAGATTATTATAACCGTTGTTACTTTTTTATTGCTCAGATCCAGAATTATTTTTGTCAGATCGATCAAATTAACTAAAATAGGCCAAAATGATCTGGCAATTTTTGGTAAACTAGAAAAATATGTTTTTTAACCCAGAAAAAGTATTGAACATAGAAGATTTGCGTGAACTTGCTCGCCGACGCCTACCCAAGGGTTTGTTTGAATTCTGCGACAGAGGCTCGGAAGACGATATAGCATTGCAGCATAATCGCACGACGCTGCAAAGTATTAAACTGCGGTCACGGGTTCTAAATAACACCTCATCCCGCCATACTCAGTCAGAGATTTTTGGGGAAAGAATAAATATGCCGGTTATCATCGGCCCTACTGGGCCAGCTGGCTTTGTTTGGTACCGAGGTGAGCTAGCACTAGCCAAAGCTGCTAACAAAGCTGGTATTCCATTTGCCCTCGCAAGTACATCAAATACTTCAATGGAGCGCATTATTAATGAGGGAGGCGGAAAGCAATGGTTCCATCTTTATATCTGGCGTGACATGGAGGCTTCGCTAGAGGCTGTTCCCCGTGCAAAAGCAGCCGGCTTTGAAGCTCTTATTCTCACTGTAGACTCTACGGTTCCGTATAATCGCGAATTTGATGTACGTAACGGTACGTCATTTCCTGTTAGAATAACCCCTCGAAATATTTTCGACGTTTTGACACATCCTCGATGGTTATTTGGTACAGCCTTTAGGTACGTGCTGGCTGAGGGCCACCTACCTAAATACGTTAATATCAACATACCCGAAAACCTGTCTGCTTCCAGCTTAAAAAATTTCTTGTTTAAAAACGACTCTCTCAATTGGGATTTCTTAAAAAAAATACGCGAGATGTGGCCTAATAAATTAATTGTTAAAGGCGTAATGCATCCGAGCGACGCCGCCAAGTGTTTGGAGGTCGGGGCAGACGCCATTGTTGTATCAAACCATGGTGGTATAGCTTCAGACGCTGCGCTTGCTTCCATCGACGTTCTGCCAGAAATCAAAAGAGAGGTAGGAGACAGAATTTCTGTGATAGTTGATTCAGGTTTTCGAAGAGGCTCAGACATTTTAAAAGGTTTAGCGCTTGGCGCAGATGCTGTAATTATAGGAAGGGCAACCCTTTATGGAGCGGCGGCGGCGGGTGAGAATGGAGCATACCGTGCTCTTGACATTCTTCAGAAAGAGATATTGCGAACTATGGGCGTAATGGGACTAACCAATCTAAAAGACATCTCTAGAGGTCACGTAGTTATGCCCCATGAATACCCCCTTTAGACAAACACATCTTGGCTTTGGGGATACCAGCCCCGTTTCTATTTTATTGGGACATGCTTTTCATTCAAAATTCACTTCTGACATTCCCTTTATTTGGTTACTTGTTCTAATGAGTTGCAATAAACCACTATCGCGACAGCAATAAACATAATTTTTTTCCAAGAATGCTGGCAAAACGGCACAAATCCAACAAAAATGTTCTCAGACGCCCAGGGTCCCATATTACTCATACCTGTTATGCATTTTTTGCATGATAGTTTTCTCCAATACTTGGAATATAAAGAGGTCTTTGATTTTCTCAACAGTATTTGTGCGCTCAGAATGAGTTAAAGATTTTATTATTGTAAAGCATAGGTGCTTGTGAGTATTAACTGTTTAAAGATAAGACTACCCGCAGCTAATGTGGGAGTTAAAATACCAGTCGGAGGATAAATTATGGGGTCTCGTTCGGAGATGAATAAAAAGCCGCAGGCAGAAAACCTGCAGCCTAAGGTTAGAAAATGCCTAATGTGCTCAACAAATTTTCACTCGGCCCATATTGGGGAAAGAGTGTGCCCAGATTGCAAAAGCACTTCAACATGGAGGCAAACTGGCATAGCCATTTAAGGTACTTAATTATTTTGAAAGGGGACGGCAATTCAATAATTGGCGCCCCTTTTTTACCTATTCTGGGGGAAGTATCTCTTGCACGCAGATTTCTTCTACCAAATGCTCTCTTGCTATATCTTCTAAGTGTAGCCGCTTTTGTTCGTTTGTTATGTTGGCTCCGACCCCCATGGTCATTGCTAAAACAACCGAACGGTCACTCAAGCCCAACCAATAAGACCTTCTCACTAATTGGCCGGATGCATCCCTCGCAAATGGATCCTCAGGATTTTTACCTAAATCGGGACTGTAATATTCAATCATGAGGACAATTAAAGCGACACAAAAAGCAACTGTCTAGCATAACTATCTAAATCATGTGTCACTAGTCCGAAGGGCAGCAAGAAATGCGGACTGAGGTATTTCCACTTGCCCAACTTGACGCATTCGCTTTTTTCCTTTTCTCTGTTTTTCCAAGAGTTTTCTTTTTCTTGTTATATCCCCACCATAACACTTGGCTGTGACATCTTTTCTCAATGCGCTTACAGTTTCTCTAGCTATAACTTTTCCCCCAATCGCGGCCTGAATAGCAATTTTAAATAATTGTCGTGGGATTAAATCTTTAAGCCTCTCGCATATTAACCGTCCACGGGCCTCTGCCTGATCAAAATGTGCTATAAATGATAGAGCATCTACCTGCTCACCATTGACAAGAATAGATACTTTAACCAACTTGGACTCTCGATATCCATCAAGCTGATAGTCAAAACTAGCGTATCCTCTAGAAGTAGATTTCAAACGATCATAAAAATCAAAAACTACTTCATTTAACGGAAGTCTGTAAACTACCATTGCCCTAGAACCTGCATAGGTGAGATCTAATTGCTCCCCACGGCGCTCAGTGCATAGAGATAACACCCCTCCCAGATGCTCGTCGGGAACTAATATCGTGGCTTTAATCCATGGCTCCTCTATAAAACTAATTTGAGTTACTTCTGGCATATCTGCTGGATTATGTAATTCAAGTGACTGGCCGTTGGTCATATGCAACTTGTACACAACGCTTGGAGCCGTATTAATTAGGTCTAAACCAAACTCTCTTTCTAGTCTTTCTTGTATAATTTCAAGATGTAAAAGACCAAGAAATCCGCACCTAAAACCTAAACCTAAAGCTGCAGATGACTCTGCCTCAAATACAAAACTAGAATCATTAAGCCTCAACTTCGCAAGGCTATCTCTTAACTCGTCAAATTCAGCGTTATCTGTTGGAAAAAGACTGGAAAACACTACTGGTATAGAAGGTTTAAATCCCGGCAAAGGAGCGTCAGCTGGATTCTTATCGGAAGTAATGGTGTCTCCCACGGGCGTCTCAGCAACTGTTTTTATTGAAGCCGTTATATAACCCACATCTCCTGGCGTTAATCTCTCAATAGGGGTTGGCTTTGGCGTAAAAACACCCACATTATCAATTTGGTATGATGAGTCTGAAGACATGAAGCGAATCTTCATACCCTTGCTCAAATAGCCATCTTTAACCCGAACCAATATCATAACTCCAAGATAAGGATCATACCACGAGTCTACTAACAATGCCTTGAGAGGAGACCGTTCGCTGCCAGTGGGTGGGGGAACTAAGTCTATGATTTTTTCCAATACTTGGGCTACACCATCACCTGTTTTTGCTGATATTTTTAGCGCATCTGTAGCATCCACGCCGACCACTTCCTCAATTTGGTTACTTACCCTATCAGGGTCTGAAGCTGGCAAATCTATTTTATTTAATACGGGAATTAATTCATGATCTGCCTCTATCGCCAAATAAGCATTGGCTAGTGTTTGAGCCTCTACGCCTTGAGTAGAGTCAACCACAAGTAAACTGCCCTCACAAGCCTCCAGCGATCTGCTAACTTCATAAGTAAAATCAACATGCCCTGGGGTATCAATTAAATTTAGTTCATACTTGTTGCCATTCCTAGATTGGTATTTAAGTTTTACAGTTTGAGCCTTGATGGTAATACCTCTCTCCCTCTCTATATCCATCGAGTCAAGAACCTGGTCCTTCATTTCTCGGTCCGAGAGACCCCCACAAATTTCGATCATTCGATCAGCTAATGTAGATTTGCCGTGATCAATATGAGCAACAATCGAAAAATTTCTTTTGTATTGTATTTCAGTCATCATATTCTGGGTTTAGTAAGCATGAACTAGTCGTATCTATCACCATATAACTAAGATTTCCAGCTTACTGTTTATATTGATAACTAGATTAGTTGGTTTAATTGTTATATTCATAATTCTGGTTAATACTCGTTTATAATTTTCACCTCGTGAAACAGGTTTAAATCATCATTGATTTACGTTAAAACGAAACAAAGTATATGTTGATGATAAACCCGATAGACCGAGTTATTTTTCAACTTACGTTGTATGGGGAGATAAAAGTTGGCTAAAGACCATCCTAACTTTTTGTTTATTATGACTGACCAGCACCGTGCAGACCACTTAGGATGTTATGGAAATTCAGTAGTTCAGACTCCAAATATAGATAAAATAGCTGATAAGGGATTATCTTTTGACAAGTTTTATGTGTCTTGCCCCATTTGTATGCCAAATAGAGCCACCCTCATTACAGGAAGGATGCCGTCCATAAATGGCGTATTAACAAATGGCCTTTGCTTACCATGGAATTCTAATACCTTCATACATATACTAGCCAATGGAGGTTATAAAACTGCTTTAGTCGGTAAATGTCATCTTCAAAATATGGCAAATCATTTAGTTGAAGATTGGAACTACCCAGAAAAAAAAGGTGGCCGATCTCCTGCCTTAGAATTTCAAGAGGCGTACCTTGAGGTTAGGGCTGGTAAAATATATGAAAATGAAAGGATTGATTTATGGGAAGAAGATCTCAATAAGAAAATTAAACTTCCTTATTATGGTTTTCAGCACGTAGAACTAGCAAATGGACACTCAGATTATGCTGGGGGGCACTACACCCATTGGGCCATCGAGCGTTATGAAGATTTTAAAAAATTAACTGGTCAAGAAAATCAATTGCCTGGAAACAAGTATGTTGCTCCACAAGCATTTAAGACTGCCGTTCCAGAAGAGTTGTGGTCTACAACTTTTGTAGAGGAGAGGACTATTGACTACTTGGAACAACATGCTTCATCCAAAACCAATGAACCATTTTTTGTTCAAGTTGGCTTTCCCGATCCCCATCACCCTTTTACTCCTCCCGGAAAATATTGGGACATGTACGACCCTGCAGACTGTCCACCGCCTATCTCGTTGGGAACAGACTTATTTGAGCCTCCCCCTTTTCAGCAGGATCTTCATCGCCAACTAAAGGATGGAAATAGAGAAAGCCGTGTGGCTGCTTATGCAGTAACGGAAAGAGAGACAAGGGAGTCAATTGCACTAACCTATGGTATGATCTCTTTTGTGGATGACTCGGTTGGACGAATATTAAAAAAACTCAATCAGCTTGATTTAGCCAAAGACACAGTGGTGATTTTCACCTCTGATCATGGCGATTTGATGGGAGAGCAAGGACTTATGCTTAAGCACTGCTTCCATAATGAGGGACTTATCAGATCTCCTTTCATATGGTCTGACCCTTATGACGAGGGCCCTGCAGAAAGAACGGACATGGTGTCAGGAACAATTGATATTGCTTCAACAATTTTAGGGAGAGCTGGGCTGGCGCCCTACCACGGCATTCAGGGATTTGATGTTATTGCCGCGCACAAGTCAAATTCTCCTCCATCACGTTTGGGAATTCTTTTAGAAGAAGACGAAATTCCATTCAACGCGAATTGTGAGCACTATCTAAGAACCCGTTCATTTGTTGATGGAAGATGGAGGATGACCTATTGGCTGGAACATGGGTTCGGGGAACTTTATGATCATCATAACGATCCACATGAACTAAACAATCTTTGGAACGATCCTGGCTCGTCATCTGAAAAAGCCCAATTGATTGAAATGATGATGCGGGAAAAATTTTCCCTCGATGAAATGGCCCCCAAGGCGGAATTCTGCGCTTAGATTAATCTAAAGAGCTAATTTTATATAGCCCGCCATCGGTCTCATCCGTCAGGAAGTAGATATGCCCCTCTGGCCCAACCCTAATATCGCGAATTCTCCCAAAGCGGTTAGGAAATAGCCTCTCTTCGCTAACAATCTTTCCATTTTTTAATTCTAACCTTGAAATTAGTTCGTGTTTTAGGGCTCCCACAAATAAATTTCCTTTCCATTTACTAAAAATATCACCCGAATAAATTGCAAATCCCGACGGTGCAATAGAGGGATCCCAGTAATAAATAGGCTGCTGCAGTCCAGATTTATGAGTTCCCACGCCTATTTTAGCACCCCAATAGTGACGACCATAAGATATTATAGGCCAACCATAATTTTTTCCAGCTAGCGGCTGGTTTAATTCATCACCCCCCTGGGCACCATGGGACAACGTCCATAATGATTCTGTTACAGTATTCCAGATAGCCCCTTGAGGATTGCGATGGCCTATAGACCATATTTCAGGCAATGCTTTTTTGCTCCCAAAAAATGGATTGCTCGAGGGGGATGAACCATTGGTGTTAATTCTCAACACAGAGCCAGCATGATCAAAAGGATTTTGGGCCCTATCGCCGTCACCTCGATCCCCAATAGTAATAAATAATTTTCTATTCGGAGATATTACAATTCTAGAACCAAAATGCACAGAGCTACTTGACTTGATATTTTGGGTAAAAATTACCCGTATATTTTTTAATACCGGTTTTTTTTCTAAGATTAACTTGGCTGAAGCTACTGCGGTTCCCGCTCTCCTTTTATCCGATGACGGTTCAGAAAAACTAAAATAAATTATTTGATTTTGGCTAAAATTTGGATCTGTTACAACGTCAAGTAGCCCACCTTGTCCATGATCCCAAACGTCCGGTAACCCATGAACCAGTTTTTGAGATAAGTCTGACATTATAAGCTTTAGTTTTCCCGGCCTCTCTGAAACTAAAAACAAATCATTTGGGAGGAAAGCTAGCCCCCAAGGATGCTCTAGATTTCCCACCAGCTTTTTTACTACCACATTATGTTTCTGAGTATTAAACCTAAAGTCAGTCGCAACTTCACTAAGACTAATGTTAGGAAAAAATAAAATAAGTGCAAAACAAACTGACCTGATCATTGTCACAAATTAAACTCCAATTTTAACTATTACCATTGACAACTTCCACGAATAGCATTCAAACTCTATTCTAGCGTGGTCTGCAACAATTTTGAGCTTTTTATGAATACTAATACCTCTACAGGTTTACAATCAACAAATACTCGACTGTCCGGTATAGGAAGAAAAAAATATGATAGGGATCAAGTCATATTTCGAGAACACGAAAATGGAGACGTGGCCTATATAATAGCAAACGGACAGGTGCAAATTATCAAAGAATCTGATAATGGCCCTGAAGTCTTAGGGATTCTCGAGAAGGGTGCTATGTTTGGCGAGATGGCTCTAATAGATAATAAACCAAGAATGGCCTCAGCTAAGGCTATTAATGGGCCAGTTGAATTGCTAATAGTAAGCAAAGCTAATTTTCAGAAAAAAATGGAGCAACTCGACCCTTTTACCAGAGGCCTAATAAAATTCATGGCAGAGATTGTAAGATAACCATTATGTTAATTTGGTCTAGTTTAGTATAATAAATTAGTTATCAAAAATTAAGGAAATTTTATGAACAAGAAATCCACCCCTGATTTAAACAGAACGAATGCTAGACTTTCCGATGTAGGTAGAAGAAGGTTTGAAAAAGATCAGTTTATATTCCGAGAGCACGAGACTGGTGACCTAGCTTTTATTATTGCGGAAGGGCAAGTCGAAATTCTAAAGGACTCTAATGGCGATTTAACAAGCCTAAGAGTTCTTGAGAAGGGTGCAATGTTCGGTGAAATGGCTCTTATAGATGACGAACCTCGAATGGCATCAGCTAAAGCTGTTAATGGTGCTGTTGAGCTACTTGAGGTGAGTAAAGCTAATTTTAAAAAGAAAATGAATGAATTAGACCCATTCACTAGGGGGCTAATCAGTATTTTGGCTGATACCGTCCGTCACATGGCCAAGCAACAATAACCTGTAAAAAAACAATGGGCCTCTCGAATATAGTGGCGCGCCCGGAAGGACTCGAACCCTCAGCCTCCTGATCCGTAGTCAGACGCTCTATCCAATTGAGCTACGGGCGCTTATAATACGAACTTATGAAACTCCAGACCCAAATACAAGTTATACAAAGGCATTAGGTACCTTCACTAAAATAGCAAGATAATAATTTTAGTTAATGGGACACAAATCAGGTCACTTTTTTCTTTTATAGACAGAGTTGCGGTATTATCCCCTGGTCCAAATTAATCACCAACTCCTTTAAATTTAACTATTATCCATTTATTAGGCAAATTGGTCGTAAAATATTGTAATTCTGAGAAGTATGTGTTTACTTGATTGAATTGTTAATTACCGTTATGTATTATAATGGTCGAGGAACTTTTTAGATGCTTGGATAACAACAGTCGAATTGTTATGAGGCACCAAAATAATTGAGGATGTTTCCAGAATGCAGTCGATAAGATTTTTAGTAATTTGGATGGTTACGTCTCTATTTGTTGCAGGTTGTACTTTTCCCGAAGATTCCCTGCTTCCAAGTTTAACGGGCGAAGACCCCACTGGCAGTGCAACGCCAACTAATAAATCTAGCAAGCAAGGTCCAACTGACTCTGCTAGCAAACGAACGGTCATAACTTCGTCAATTGCATCTCCCGAATCTGATAGGACACAGGAAGAAACATCAACTTTTGTTGGTGAGAAAATAAGAGAACTTAGGCGTGAACTATCGAGACTACAAAGAAATGTAATGAAAAATAATACTGAACTTCAAAAAATAAGGTCGGATGGAATACTAAGTGCAGAGAGTTATCAAAGAACCGTCGCAGCGGTAAATTCACGTTTACAGACAGGGACAACCCCTGGCAATCCTGTTCTTGTAAAGAGATATAACGAGGCCTTGGGACTTATTAATAGGATTAGTTCAGATATAAGTAAAATGAATAAGCTGACTGGAAGAATTACCTCCGACTCAAGTCTCGCGGCCTTCCTATCTGAGAATACTAGAGCTGCTTTCAGAGTTGCAGGTGCGATGGATAGGGACCATCAGCAGCTAGCTATTCTTGAGGATGAGGTCAATAGAACTGTCGTCTTGGTGGAGCGTTTGCTGAAAGAATTGAGCGAAGATATTCAGCGTCATACAAATTTTGTGGCTACCGAACGACGCAACTTAAATACACTTTCAGCGTCAATTAAATCTGGTGAAATTATGGGCGCAAATTTAACTATTAGGGCACTAGATGCTGTTAGTTCTGGAAGGGTTAATCCAGGACAGAGATCCATGGGATCAATGTCAAGGACCCGCCCCTTAGTAATTATTAGATTTGACAGAAAAGATGTCGACTATGAACAGGCCCTTTACAGCGCTGTAAGTCGGGCTCTAGGCCGCGATCCTAGTATTAAATTTACTCTTGTGGCTGTGGCACCAAAGATGGGTGGTGCAGCTAGAGTTACACTCAATAAGAACAATGCTCGGCGGAGGGCAGAAGGAGTTTTGAGGTCTTTGCAAAGAATGGGCTTACCACCTCAGCGAGTGACTTTGATAGAACGAACTGAGGCCACTACGAGCCCGGAAGTGCATCTATTTTTAAACTAATAGCTTATTCTCAATAAAAATTAAGGGTATTTACTCCAATTTATCAACCGATTCGCCCTGATAGAAATAGTGTTTTTTTAAAGATATTGCCTCTTGAATTCCAAACCTGAATACAATTAGTAATCCAATAACATTTATGGTGAAAAAATTATAAACTATAAAGCAGTAGGGCTTCTAGCAATCCCAATTATAGGATGGGGACTTTCTTGGCCTTTTCTTAAGATAGCGTTATCTGAAATACCTCCTTGGACATTTAGGGGCCTAATTGCTCCTAATGCTGCAATCGTTTTAATTTGTTTTGGACTTGTTTTCAGGCATAAGCTTGATTCCCCACTAAAGCAATGGAAAGAAATTCTAATTGCCGCGGCTTTTAATATTACCATTTGGCATACATTTAGTGCATTTGGAATAAGACTTCTTGGAGGAGGACAATCATCAATTATTGCCTATACCATGCCATTATGGGCTGTCTTATTTAGCATATTTTTTTTAGGGGAAAAGGTAAATATCTATCGGTTTGCTGCAATAGTTTTGGGTATGTTAGGCCTAGGTGTTCTAATTTCTGGAGAATTAGGTATTCTTAAAACGACACCACTGGGTGTTGTGTTCATGCTTATCGCCGCAATCTCTTGGGGTGCGGGCACCGTTATTCAGAAAAAAATAGTATGGGAAATATCAGCACTATCACTGGTTATTTGGCAACTAATATTTGGCGGACTTCCAATAACGGTTGGTGCATTATTTATAGAATCATATGATTGGAGTGAAATCTCATACAAAGCTGCAGGATCTACCCTATTTATATTATTTATTGCTATAATTTTATCTTGGTTTGCCTGGTTTAAGGTTATTAAAATATTACCTGTACCTGTTTTTTCGTTGGCCACTCTCCTCGTTCCAATTTTAGGTGTTTTGAGCTCCCACCTTTTACTGGAAGAACCAATAGGCTGGCGTGAACTTTTATCTTTGGTTCTAATCTGCTCATCTCTGGCTCTAGTTATTGTTCCCACCCGCAGTTCTAGTTAAAATAGTAGAAAGAGCTATATTATCAATAAGCCTATTATTTCCCAACCAAGCAGCAGCTAATATTCTAATATTTTCCGTCTTAGGGCCTATTGCCCCCAATGTGAGGCCATCGCAGATGGAAAAATAGTCAACCTTGTCAAACCCTCTTTCTACAAGTTTTCGAGTGCTGTTTTCTGCTGTTACCAACTCATCGCCAGTATTATCAAAAGCTTCTGCTGCCTCCAATAAAGTTTGGTGAAGTAATGGCGCAACCTCTCTTTGCTGATCACTTAACCTAACGTTTCGAGAAGAGATAGCTAATCCATCTTTTTCCCTAATAGTAGCACAAGCTAATATATCAGTGGATATGTCTAAGTCATCCACCATCTGACGAATAACGCACAGTTGCTGATAGTCTTTTTCCCCCAAATACAACCTGTGAGGACCCACTTGGATAAGCAGCTTGGCAACAACCATTGCTACACCCGAAAACAAATTTTTCCTATATACTCCTTCTAGTATATCACCAATAACGGGTACCGTGATCACTGTCAGAGATCCTGGCTTATACATCTCTTCCAATCGTGGCACATACAGTAAGTCAACCTTTGCCCCATCAAGAGTCAATATATCTTGATCTAAATCCCTAGGATAAATATCAAAGTCCTCATCTGGGGAAAATTGTTTTGGGTTAACAAAAATAGATACACATGTCTTATCATTTTCTTTTATTGATCGACTTATAAGCGATAAATGCCCTTTATGCAGTGCCCCCATCGTAGGTACAAAACCTATACTTGAACTATTGCCAACCCATTTTCCTAAGAGCGCCCGTAATTCGGCTATATTTGAGACAACTTTCATCTGATACTTTTAACAAATAATACCTGTTAATTTATACTTGGTTTCTATAAAAACGCACATTGGTTTGGATAGCCTATCATTTATAAATAGTAGAAAAAACAGAGAAACTTAGAGTTTTTGAGACTCTCGGCAGCCCTCTAACATTAACACCTATCATTGACTAATGGGTTAATACACCTTATAAACTGCGACCACTTGCTTTAAAAGCCGTATTCTATGGAGAAAATAAGTGAAACGCACATACCAGCCTAGCAAGTTAGTTCGCAAACGTCGCCATGGTTTTAGGTCTAGAATGGCCACCCCCAGCGGGCGGAGAATTTTATCACGGCGCCGAGCTAAGGGCCGGAAAAAATTGTCTGCGTGATAATTAGGTTGTGGGCAATTGTCCAAAGTTAAGAAATTAGTTGGACGACTTAAAAAGCGTTCAGAATTTATTAATGTTACAGCTAATGGAAAAAAGTGGGTTACCCACGGCTTTATATTGGTCGCAAATTCTCAAAGAGAAAAATCTAAGCCTGATTTAGAATATTTACCAAGAGTTGGATTCACCGCGACAAAAAAAATAGGAAACTCGGTTGTTCGCAATAAAGCTAAAAGAATACTTAGAGCGATTTCGCAAGAAGTTCTAACATCTAGCAATACACCTGCCTGGGATTATGTCATAATTGCTAGAAAGACTCTAACAACATCAAATTACGAAGATTTAAAAAAAGACTTCAGGTGGGCAATAAAAAAATTAGAGGCTAAAATTGTATAAAGTTATCAGCTTTAAAACCATTTTAAATGTTTTTTCAAAACTACCAACACTTGCATTCATTAGTGTTATTAAAGTCTATCAAATATTTATCTCACCTATAATTCCAAATAACTGTAGATACACACCGAGTTGCTCTTCATATTCTATTGAAGCAATAGAGATTCATGGGCTATTCCAGGGAGTTTGGCTCTCTTCAAAAAGAATCCTTAGATGTCACCCCTGGGGTCCATGGGGTGAAGACCCTGTTCCTAGGTCAAATAAAAAAAGTTAAGAAAAAACACTAATGTTGTTGCGCTAAATAATATCGACGTTTATATCCTTCCCAGACCTTTTCCAATCCCCTGGAACAGGAATGACAATTATTATTTAAACCTCACGAACTGGTAGTATGGAACAAAAAAATTTATTATTAGCAATCATATTCTCAGTTGCAATTATGCTGGGATGGCAGGCTTATTTTGGAGAAAAATCTAGTCCGACTCCAAAAAAAGAAGCGAGTAACACTACCAATCCAACAAAAGGTGTTAGTTCTGATGCCCCACCCGCACCAAGAACAATGACAAAATCCAGCGAATTGCCCTCATTAGGACGGGCAGATCCCAATTCAAAAACAAACGATCAGACTAATATATTAAATGCCTCACCAAGAATACAAATAAACTCTCCAAAATTAACAGGCTCAATTTCACTTAAAGGTGCACAATTTGATGATTTGACATTGACTGGATACAAAGAGACGATTGAAGCAGATAGTAAAAATGTCAAACTACTAGCTCCCGTGAATGGCAATAGCGGATATCTTGCAACACTTGGCTGGTGGTCTACTAGCCAAAGTAAAATTCCCAACAAAAATACAATTTGGAAAGCCAACAAAAACACTCTATCCCCAGAAAATCCGGTTACCCTAAGTTGGATCAATAGTGATGGTGTAGTCTTCCAAAAAATTATCTCCTTGGACGACAATTATATGTTTACAGTCCGTAAACGAGTTTTAAATAAATCTTCTGAGAGTATTTCACTTAAACCCTATGATCGAATTGTAAGATATAGTACGCCTGACACTTTAGGCTTTTACATACTTCATGAGGGGTTATTAGGTGTATTCAATGGGGTATTGAAAGAAGTTGACTACGATGATCTTCAGGAAACTGGTGCGAATTTAATAATGCCAGAAAAGTCAAAAGGGGGATGGATTGGTATTACAGACAAGTATTGGCTCACCGCTATAATCCCCAACCAGAAGGTCGAAGTACAACCTCGTTTTGCTGGCTTTGGAAAAAATCTAGATAACTACCAAGCTGATTTTACTGGAACAACAGTAAATGTGCCGGCAGGGAACTCACAAGAAACTGTAACAAAGTTCTTTGCAGGAGCTAAAGAAGTTAATTTAATTGTTAATTACCGAGACAAGCTCAAAATTAGCAGATTTGATCTGGCCATCGATTGGGGCTGGTTTGAATGGCTAACGAAGCCCCTTTTCTTTGCCTTAGA
>PTLG01000031.1 GCA_002937995.1 Alphaproteobacteria bacterium MarineAlpha3_Bin7
CCCAGCGGCAATAACTTCACAGCCAGGGATAACTTTACGGCCATTGACGAGGATAATACCAGCAGTAGTGGTGATGCGGTATCTACCCTGCTCAATGCCGCAGCTGCCATCAATATAAGTGAGACAAGTCCATTTGCCGCGGGGGCCGCACCGGGTATTGCAGTCACGTCAGTTGATGACGCTAATGGAAACTGGCAGTTCTCCCTCGATGGAACCAACTTTACAGATTTTGGGTCCGTATCGGCTAATTTTTCGAGACTCCTGGATGGAACTAATCCCAACCATAAGATACGCTTTGTACCCAACACCGATTTCTTTGGTGCAGCTACCATCAAGTACCGGGCATGGGATAAAACAGCAGGTGTGGTTGGAGACACGGGAGACACATTTACAAATGGAGGGGCTACAGCATTCAGTGCAGGCGAGGTTACCAAGACAATTGTCGTCAATTCAGTAAACGATGAACCCAGGGTCGCGGTCTCAGATATAACCATCGACGAGGATACCGGTGCACAAACTTTAGCCGGGTTTGCGACAGGGGAAAGTGGAGCCACTCAGCTAGAGAATGCACAAACTTTCACCTTCAACTTGTCAAACAATAATACAGGGCTTTTTGACGTACAGCCCACCATCGCACCTAACGGAACCCTCACCTTTACACCTAAAGCTAATGCTAATGGTACAGCTACAGTTACAACAGAAGTCGTCGATAATGGAAGCGGTGTGTCACCCAGTGACAACACGGGTTCCAACACCTTTGATATCAATATTACCGCTATAAATGATGCGCCCGTTTTGACAACAGTCGGCGGCTTCTTCTCCAATCCCAGCGGCAATAACTTCACAGCCAGGGATAACTTTACGGCCATTGACGAGGATAATACTGCAAGCAGTGGTGATGCCATATCCACCTTACTCAATGCGGCAGCTGCGACGGACATTAGTGAGGATGCTCCATTTGCCGTAGGAGCTGCGCCAGGTGTCGCAGTTACATTCGTTGATGACACCAACGGCAGGTGGAAGTTTACCCTCGATGGTACAACCTTTAATGAGTTAGGGTTGCCAACAGCCCCATTTGCTAGACTTCTAGATGCAACTAATCCCAACCATAAAATCAGGTTTGAACCGAACCCCGACTTTTTTGGCACAGCAACCATCAAGTACCGGGCTTGGGATAAAACTGACGGACGCTCAGCCGGAGAAGAAGGCAACACATCCACAACAGGGGGCAGTGCGGCCTTCAGTAGAGGGGAAGTTACCAAGACAATTACTGTGAACTCCGTAAACGATCAACCAAACGCCAATCTATTGCCTGCTCCACCTATACTTGAAGATGCACCTCCCGTTACAATCCCTAATTTTACTAGCCCTACCAGCGGCGCCTCGCAACTCGAAGGTGGGCAAACCTTTACTATTACCATCTCCAACGACAATAACTCCCTGTTTTCATCGCAGCCCTCCATTGCAGCTAACGGAACTTTAACTTATACGGCAGCCGCAAATAAAAATGGAACGGCAAATGTAACGGTTACTGTAAGGGACAGCGGAGATGTCTCAAACGGTGGAATTAATACCCGTGTCGAAACCTTTCAAATCCTTGTAAACGGAGCGAACGATGCTCCTAATGTTATAAGACCAACAGCCTTTTCTATGATAGAGAATACTACCAGAGTAATACCAGGCTTCTCCGTAACGGATGACTCCGGATCATCAACTATCCGACTAGACCTATCTTCAACTAGGGGCAATCTCAATTTTGCAGCACTGGGTGGACTAAGTATAACTTCTGGTGCCAATAACTCTACAGCCATGACAGTACAAGGAACCGTGGCTAATATTAATACTGCTCTAAGAAGCCTATCGTACAGAGCGCTGGGCCCCGGGCCAGATACAATTAGTTACTCTTTCAATGACGGCGGCGCTACTGGTGCAGGGGGGCAACAAATTACTGCCGGAACAATAATTGTCAGAATAAATGCTGTTCCAGCTCCACCGCCTGCTGCGCCAGATACGAATATCATTAGCGGAGGCGAAGGCCCTATTTCTGTAGGGCCAGATGTTAACTCTGAAACCTCATCGGATGGCCTACAAACAATAGTTCGGGATGGTTCAAACAATGCCGGTAGAACTAGTGGCCTGCAAACTATTGTAAGAGATGGAAATTCAAATTCTGCACAAAATAGCGGTCTCAGAACAATAATAAGATCGGGCCAAAATCTAGTTAACACGGATACCTCAAGAGATGTGTCTTCCAGACCAATAATATCTGATACCGGCCCAAGTGTACCAGGATCTAACCAGTCATTGCCCGGAAATAGACCGGGTGGCGGGGGTGACGGTCCATCTTCAGGAATTCCAACGCCCGCTGCTCCAGGTGGACCAGCTGGAAACTTACCAGTTAACAATACACAAGCATCCCCTGATAATGCCAACACCCCAGTTGATCAGGCCCCTTCTCCAACTGCACAGCCAGCAACCAAGCAAGAGGCTAACCAACCTTCCGACACTAATATAATTACGACTTCAAAAGGATCCGATGGACAAGGGTTTACAATAGCAGTACAGACAAGGTCTAGCGAAGCCAACAATGCAGATACAACCAAAAATTTAACAGTGTTTAAAGGGATCCCAGATGTAGCTGTGTCTGACAATTCTGTCATTTCCTTTCAAGTTCCGGTGGATGCATTTTCTTCCCCGAAGGTTGAGTCAGTTGTAACGTTAACAGCTTCGCTACCGGACGGCGGTACACTGCCATCTTGGCTAAGCTTTGATCCCGTAACGGGCAGATTTGAGGGAGAAGTGCCACAGGGAATGGAAACCGCTGTAGAGGTAACCGTTACGGCTACTGATGAAAACGGCAATACAGTAACTACCTCATTTAAGATTGGAGATACAGAAGGCTCAGTGGTTCCTGATAATGAAGAACAATCAAGCCTGATTAAACTCAAGAAAAAGAAAACTGCCCTAAATTTCATACCAATGGAACTTCATGGTAGAAAGGGATTTAATTCTATGTTAGCGGAAACAAAAGCTTCCGGACCAACGCCCTCTAACTCGCAGATCAGGGAAGCTTCCAAGGCGCTAAAACTAGCAGGCTAACAAATTTGGACTGCATGCTGTGGATAAAGATTCGTAGACTTTCTGCGATATATCGGTGAACTTTTTTCAACTTATCCCCGATTATCACAAGTTTTCCCACCACGCCTGTGGATAAGTGTGAAGAACTAGCCATATCTTGTGGATAACTGATGAATAACTTTTATTACTGGTGACAGATTAAAAAGAATCTGGAATCAATAATAACTAAGCAATTGCTTATAAAATTTAAAGTCGCCAAGAATATTTTGGCGGTTGCTCCAGGGCGGAATTGGATTGGATATTTGCAGGGGAATACTTGCGAAATGCGATTTTACTTCGCGGCCCTTAACTGGAGAATAGTTTGTTTAGCAATGCTAAGCATATACCTAGCTGCGTGCGCCGCAATACCCGAGCAGTTGAGTGGGGATGATCTCGAAAAAAGTGCTAGTGACGACCGAACTGCAATGTTTTCCGAAAGCGGCACCATAGTTGGCAGCTTGTCTCTTCAGGAAGCCGTTGCACGTGCGATTAAGTTTAATCTCGATCACAAAGCTAAGGCTATGGAACAGGCTCTGGCTTTGAACCAGGTAAACCTTGATTCCTATGAACTGCTGCCAACCATCGCAGCAAAAGCAGGTTATTCTGATCGGACAGAGTTCAGCGCTTCCAATTCTAAAGAACGTGGTGACGGCCCACCTCCAACAGGAGGCTTCTCTTATTCCAGCGACAGAACCTCTCATACTGGGGACCTGACGGTAGGATGGAACATACTCGATTTTGGCGTTAATTATTTTAATATGCGACAAAATATAGATAGAAGTCTAATTGCTGATGAACGCAGAAAAACCGTATTGAACAGTCTAATACGCGAAGTTGAGTTTTCTTTTTGGCGAATGGTAGCCGCCCAGGAACTTAAAGATAGAGTAACCGAAGCTGTTAAAAGGGCAGAAAAAGCTCTGGCTGATGCCGAGAAAGTTGAGGAAGAAAAGTTAAGAAAACCAGCTGAAACACTCAGATACCAAAAAAGGTTATTGAATAATTTAAGAAGGCTAGAAACAGTAAACCAACAATTGTCAACTGCCAAAGTGGAACTTGCCGCCCTTATCAATGTGCCGCCGACCACAGAATTTAAATTAACGCCTGCTATTGGTCATGGGCTAGCTATCCCCAAATGGAAGATGGATATAGGGGAAATGGAAATTATGGCCTTTAGGAACAACCCTGGTATCCGAGAAAAACTATATCTGAAACGTATTACTATTCAAGAAGCAAAAAAATCTCTTATTAATCTCCTCCCTGGCATAGACCTATCAGGTGGCAAAAATTATGATCTCAATAGCTTCCTGGATGAAAATCGCTGGTATCAGTGGAGTGCCACCCTTAGTCTCAACGTATTCAAATTACTATCGATACCTGATCAAATTCAGTACAACGAGGCAAACACTGCTGTTACTAAGGCGCAGCGACTGGCATTGAGAATGGCTGTGCTAGCTCAAGTGCACGTCGCAAATATTCAATACATCAACGCAGCCAAACAATTTGAAAGAGCAGAAAAATTATATTTAATTGACAAAAGACTTTCCGAACAAATTTCTAAACGCCAAGAATCTGATATGCAGAGTATGTTAGACAGAATTTCTCAGGAGACAGCAGCTATTGACTCCCTCCTCAGACGCTACCAAACATATGCAGACCTAGTTGCCGCCTACGGTCGTATACAATCCACTTTAGGCATAGGTATCCTGAATGAAGGAAACTATCCTCGGGATTTAAAGAATTTATCCAGATCTATTGGACTTGCGCTAAAGAGAAGAGGCAATTATGAAGAGTATCTGGCCAATTTAAAATCATCTGGAAAACAAAAAAGTTGGAAAAAGCAATTAGATAAAATTATGAGAACAAATAAAGTAATGGCTGAATTAGGGCCGCTAGATTCAACTCCGTCCAGTACGCTAGAAGATCGCTCAGTATTAGTATCTTTAAATGAGGGACCCGGGATAGGGAAAATCGAAAAAGTTAATGTTATTTGTGGGTCAATATCAAAAACAAAGTCCTATGGAGGATGGATGCGACTATCTGCCCTGAACAATTCTAATGCTGCAGTTAAAGGATGGGTTCACGGAATACATATTTCAAGGGCAAAAGACAAATGCCGTCAAGATTTTCCAACTTTAAAACCCAATGAATTTTTGGTTGTTAACCCAGATACCAATCCTCCAAAGCCAAGAAGTAGACAACGATCTATTACCATATCCTTAAACAAAAAACCTAATAGCACACTGGCTCACAGACAAAAACTTTTATGTAGCTCCATCTCTAAACACGATAGTAAGAGAGGGTGGACGAAAATTATAGGTGAAAGTCTTGATGACTTTTATGTGGAAGGCTGGACAAAAAACCTTTTTGGAAGCAAACTCGATATTCAATGTGGACATAACGTTGATTCTATAAAACCTAACAATTTATTGGATCATAAACCCAAGATGGAAAAACAGAACAATCACCGTCAACTTGGGAAAACAATGCAACTGTCACTAAGTGGGAAGCCCACCCCAGAGCCAAAGAAAAGGTATGAAGTTTTGTGCGACAGCATAGTAAAAAATTTCCCGGAATCGGGCTGGGTCAAAGTAACAGCACTGAACTTGGACAAGGTTTTAATTTCAGGATGGATACAAAAAATCTATGCTGATAAAATTAAATATCAGTGTAGCAATGAGATACCAGCATAATGTCTAAAACCTCAGCAGGATTGACTTTTATAAACCTAGTTGTGGCACTTGTTGGCCTTTCATTGGTACTTTGTCCATCAAAATCATATTCACAGAGTCAAAACTTAAACCTTGGACCAGTTGATCCTGGACAAATATTAGGAGAACTAAAATCTCGCAACAGCACAATCCTATCCTCAGAAATCTCGGCTAGAATAAAACAAATAACGCGTCGGGAAGGTTATAGTTTTAAAAAAGGTGACGTCTTAATAAGACTGGACTGCTCCCTTATAAGAGCTAAGCATAACAAAACTCTGGCATCTTTGGTCGCGGCAAAACGAAAATACGAAGTAGAAAAAAGATTACTACAGCTCAACTCAACCGGTGAACTGGATGTCCAAAATGCTGAGGCAGAGGTCGAAAAAAAGTTGGCTGACAAACAAGCTGATCTGGCACAACTATCTAAGTGCATAATTCGGGCACCTTTTTCTGGACGAATAGTGGAAAGAAAAGCAGGGGAACATCAATTTGCTCAAATAGGCAAAGAAATACTCAGTATTATCGATGATAAAAATTTAGAGATTGCGTTCATAGTTCCATCCCGTTGGATCACCTGGTTAAAACCTGGATATAAGTTTGTCTATAGGGTCAATGAAACCGGTAAGAGTTATCCATCTAAAGTAGTACAAAGGGGGGCTCAAGTCGACGCTGTTAGCCGGTCAGTTGTCATAATCGGAGAGACATTATCTAGATATAATGAACTCGTACCTGGAATGAGTGGTCAAGTTATCATCAACCCACCAAATGCTAATTAAGATCCATGGATGAATCAATAGATATTAATCAGTCAGCTAACTCCAATCCTCTCGTTATCATTATTGAATTGGAAAGGCGTATACGGCAGGCAACAACTACTGAAGAAATACAATTTATAATAGTTAATGAACTCCACAACCTGGTGAAATATAGACAATCAATATTATTACCTTTGCGGGGAAATAACTTGGTATTTTCTGGCATATCTCAGCCAGATAAAACTTCACCTTTTTATATTTGGGTAAATGAAAATATTACCAAACTAATAGAAAGTACCCCAGAAGCAACTTTCATAACCCAGTCAGATATAAAAGGAGAAGCTTCCTCGGAATGGTCATCTTGGTTGCCAGAATACGGAATTCTAATGCCAATAACCAATGCTACAGGAGAGTTAATGGGAACACTCTTTTTAGCACGGGACGAAGAATGGGATGATAGCGATATAGAATTGATGAAAGTTGTAGTAGAAGCCTCGGGTCATGCACTAAATGCAATGGTTCCGAAGAAAAGAAACAATCGAGCAATTTTACAAAAGCTAAGATCTTAT
Organism: Alphaproteobacteria bacterium MarineAlpha3_Bin7; assembly: GCA_002937995.1. Taxonomy (GTDB): domain Bacteria; phylum Pseudomonadota; class Alphaproteobacteria; order Rhodospirillales; family UBA2165. Next base: position 7,150 of record PTLG01000031.1, read on the forward strand.
AAGGGTATTGGTATAATTTTATTGTTACTTATTTTATTCTTGCCCGTTAGGTTAACGGTTCTTGGACCTGCAGAAATAGTACCTATTGACCCAGCCACAATTAGAGCTCCATTTGATGGGGTTATTGATAAAATCTTTGTTAAACCCAATCAGATAATAAAAGCTGAGGAAAAATTATTTAAGATGGATACGTCTGCATATCAGAATGATTTAGAGGTTGCAGAAAAAATTTGGTCATCACTTAGGGCAGAATATTCCCAAATCTCCCGCCTAGCTCTAAAGGACCCAAGGTCGAAACGAAGACTAACTAATGTTACCAGTAAGATTCGTGAGCAAGAAATACAAGTTAGCTATTTGAAGTCCTTAATTGATAGAATGAATATAACCTCTCCTATAACCGGTTCAGTGATATTAAATGATCCAACTAATTGGGAGGGGCGCCCCGTTAATTTAGGTGAAAAGATTATGGGTATAGCTGATCCAAAGGCTGTTGAGATTGAGGTTTGGTTATCCGTAACTGATACGATTAGACTGCCAAAAGAAAGTCCTATCAAAGTGTACCTAAACTCCGATCCCCTAAATCCAATTGAGGGAGCCCTCTATTCATTCTCCTATGAGGCGGAGGCAAGGGCAGGTGAAACCTATGCTCATCGGATTAGAGGAAAAATATTGGAAGCAAACCCATTGCCTAGACTGGGACTAAGAGGCACAGCTAGAATTCAGGGAGAAAGCGTAAGTATTGCATATTGGCTTGCTAGAAGGCCTCTATCCGTAATAAGGCAATTTCTTGGTTTGTAAATAAAATGTTACCTATTCGCGATGAATTAGACTTATTTCCTTCAGCTCCCAGCAAACAAGGTGAGCCCAGATGGGTAATACACGACCCAATTCGTAATAAATTTTATGAGATTGAGTGGAGAGTTTTTGAAGTTCTACGCCGGTGGCATTATGGCTCAGACCACCATATTGCTACAGCTGTTAACCGTGAAACAAGTCTAAATATTGACAATGATTTTATTGAGAATGTAAGAAATTATTTATCTTCACACCAACTGCTGCGAGCTGATAATAAGGAATCCACTAAACTATTCCTAGAGAATATAAAAAAAGCTAAAAAATCTTGGCTAGTTTGGTTGCTGCATCATTACCTGTTTTTTAGAGTTCCATTGATAAAACCTGATCATTTTTTAAATAAAACTTTTCCCTATGTAAAATTCTTATTCTCACCAACCATACTCTGGTCTATCTGTATTACCGGACTCTTGGGTATTTTTCTCCTTTCACGTCAATGGGACATATTTTTTCATCATTTTGTAGACTTATTTTCCGTCAAAGGAATTTTATTTTTTCTGATTGCACTTGTAATTAGCAAGGTGTTGCACGAATTCGGTCACGCCTATGCAGCCAAATATTATGGATGCCGTGTCCCTATTATGGGCGTCGCCTTTTTGGTAATGTGGCCCATGCTCTATACAGATACTAATGAGAGCTGGAAGCTAAAACATCGGAGACAACGATTTAATATTGCATCAGCTGGCCTTGCGGTAGAACTTTCTCTAGCCGCAATCGCGACCCTTCTGTGGACACTTTTACCTCCTGGAAATATAAGAGATATGGCCTTTGTAATTGCAACTGTTACCTGGATTTCTTCATTATTTATCAATTGTAATCCTTTTATGAGATTTGATGGCTACTATCTCCTGTCAGACATAAGTGGAATACCAAATTTACATGAAAGATCTTTCAATGTTGCAAAATGGTGGCTGAGAGAAACACTATTTGACTTGGGCGAGCCTGCACCAGAAGTATTTTCAAACAGAACGCAAACTATACTAATAGCATTCGCTTTTTCAGTATGGGTTTATAGGGCAATAGTTTTTATCGGCATCGCAATACTTGTATATTACTTTTTTGTAAAAATTTTGGGTATTATACTATTCGCTATTGAAATTGTATGGTTTATAGGAATGCCCATTACCAAAGAATTGTTTGAATGGTGGAAACGCAAAAGTTCGATTATTGGGAACACCAGAACTTGGTACTCCCTAGGAGCACTTTCTATACTCTTAATGTTATGTTTTTTGCCACTAACGAGTAAGATTAGTTCCTACGCCCTAATTGAATCCTCCGCCTATAACTCTGTCTATTCTGACGTACCAGGAAAATTAGAAAAATTATTTGTGGAGAAGGATTCTACGGTAAAAGTAGGGCAAGTTATAGCAAGGCTCAGAAACCACAAATATAATTATCAACTTGATCAGATAAAAAATGAAATAGGGTTACAACTTAAACTGAGAAATCTAACTAGCGTTGATACTAGGTTGCGACAGGAAGCAAGTATGATAATTGCAAGATTATCTAAGTTAAAATCAGAAAAGAAGTCGATAGAAGAGAGAATTAGGAAATTAACTGTAGTGTCCCCAATTGAGGGAAAAATAAGCGAGATTAATAAAGAGCTCACAATTGGACAATGGTTAGGCGTAGGGGAAAAATTTGCGTCGATTAAGAAAGATGGTCAGGCTCAAATTACTTCTTATGTGAGTGAAGAAAATATTTTTAGACTTAAGCGCAATGGCACTTGTAGGTTTTACTATAAAGGGGGTATTTTGCCACCCTTGGATTGCAAAGTAACAAACATGGCCCGGGCATCTGAACAAATTATGGATAAGCCTATATTAAGTTCTAGCGCCGGAGGTGAAATAACACTAGAACCCAACAATTTAAACTTAGTAAAACCAAGAGAAGCTATATATAAAATAACTGCCAGAACTATTAACCCCAAAATCAAGTTAGAGCAGAGTCAATTAGGCACTCTAAACTTGCAAATAGAAAACAAAAGTCTGGCAGGCAGTTTCTGGAGATGGACAACAGCAACTATTTTGAGAGAATCAGGATTCTAACAGGATTTATAGAACTGCACCTAGCTAGCCTCAAATGGGTCTAGACTATCAGCGTCTCTGTTATCTATAGGGTAGTGCATCCAACCAGTAACAATAAACTTTTCACCATTACTTACTTTTCTACCTAAATGAGCATGTGTCCACTCTGCAGGCCAAATTAATGTTTTACCTTTTTCTGGCGTCACCTCTAAATTTAACATTGGAAAATGTGTTTCACCACTGTCAAATCCTTCATTCAAATATGTCATCCATACCAGACTCCTGTGCAACGTATCCAGCGTAGTACGCTCAGAATGAAGCGCACCAAAGTGCCCCCCCTCTCCATATTTCTGTAAATTAAAAGAACCTATATGGACTTTCGGTAGAACAGTTTTCAAAAACCCCCACTGCTCTAAGTAATCCAAATAGCAAGACTTAAGGTGCCTCATAAAAACTAGAAATGAAGAGTATTTATTGTCTTTGAGGTTTCTAGGTTTAACAACTATATCTAGTGATTTTTTAACCTGCTCGTCTAGCTTTCCCGAACCAGCTACTCCTGGCCGATGTAAATCCCGATTGTTATTATGAAAAGCTACAAGTTGGTCACACGTTGTTGTATTCTGCATTTTCCAACACCCGACAAAATGCGGGGTTTCTCTTGTTTCTAACTTTATTCGTTCTAACATGCTCTCATTTAGCCAATTATAATTGTGAAATTATCACTTTGATCATCAGTGAATTCTACAGCTCCACAACCTTTAAATACTGATTTTAGACCATCTTCAAATTTTCCCTGTTTTAACTGGAGGCTACTAAGGTTTTCATGTGCTTCATGATAAGATGGGTCTATATTAATTGCTTTTTTAAAATAAGATTCCGCTTCAACTAGTTTTCCTAATTCTAAATAAGCAAAACCAATATTGTTGAGAGCCTCAACAAAGTCAGGTCGAATACTAACAGTTCGCTTAAGGTGTTTTATGGCTTCCTTATGTCTTCCAGTGTTAATCAGCAAATTCGCCAAATTATAGTATGCCTCAACATATTCATTTTTTAATTTTATGGTTTTTAGGTAAGCTATTTCTGCTTCTTGTAACTTGCCTAACTTCTGGAGAATTACAGCATGTTGATTATTAACTTCAGGCTGGTCCGGAAAAAGCTTTAAAGCTCGTAGGATAATCGGATATGCATTTTCGTAATCGCTAGAGAGCTCATAAATATTAGCTAAATTAATATAGGCTTGCACTAATTTGGGGTCTACATTAATTGCCCGTCTATAACTCTCAGCCGACTGAGCATATTTACCCATTTCTTTCTGAGTATTTCCTAGATTAAAGTGTGCAATTCCGAAATTGGTATCCAATTTAGTTGCTATTAAGTAGTGTGCTTCTGCCTCCACTAAATCAAAGGCCGCCTTATAAAGGTTGCCTAGATTAAAGTATGGCTTGCTATAGTCTGGTGCCACTGAGATAGAAGTTTTAAAATTTAACTCTGCTTGTGTGAAATTATTTTGAGAGGCGTATATTGTTCCAAGGTTATCATAAACTTCAGCATTACATAGACCCAGTTTAATGGACTTTTCAATAAACCTTATTGCTTTTACTTTTTGGTCTTTAAATGAACAAGTTAACCCCAACATATAAAATGCCTTCGCGAAACTAGGACTCTCAGCAACTATTTTTTTGTAAACTTCCTCTGCGGCATCAAATTTTTTTAATTCAAATTTTCGCTGCGCATCTATAAATAGTTCTTCACAACTCGCTCTATTCATCGAGCACCTAATTTCAATAAAACTTAGAATAAATATTAATATAACGGGGCAACAATACAGTAAGATTGACACAGCATTGTTTAAAATTGAAGAATTTTCTGTAAATAAAAAAATTAAGCGGCGGATTGGGAGGCCTCTCGCCGCTTAAGTTTAGAATAATCTTATACCTCTTTATCGGGGGAGGCTTTTTTTGGCCCTATTTCAGGACGTATCAGTTTCCCCTTCTGGTGATGGCCTGGGATTGAAGTGGCCTCTGATTATGCTTAAATACTATTGCGCTAATATTAATATTTTATGAATCAAATCTGATATCTATTGCTAAGTCAGATAAACAGTTTTCCTAATGTAAATATACCCATTCCAACTGCTAACGCGGGAAGCATTCCAAACCTAGCAACAACTAAACTTCCAATTGCTGCCCAAAATTCAATCAACATAAAAGGATTTTCGTAGATCCCCGATGGCTTCAAGACCAATGGTGTACAAATAGAGGTTAAGACAGCTACTGGAACAAGTGACAATGTTCTCATTGTCAGGGTAGAAAAATTACGGTTAGAAAAAAACCATAGAGCGCAGAGTCTTATAGAAAAGGTAACCAATGTCATAGCTAGAATTATAAAAAATATATTCATTCCTTACTCTTTCCTTCATCTGGCTCACTCTTAAGGAAAAGCTTTTCAGCTCCAATTGAAGCGACTATGGCCAGTACTGAGGATATTATTATTCCTAATTTATGAGGCATAGAATCTAACAAAAGTGACAGGCAGATGGAAAATATAGCACACATAATTGCCGTACTTCCGTTAATTTGAGGGATAATTATAGCTATAAATGCTGGCACTATTAGGTAACCCAAATCTAGTGTAACTAGCCCACTAAATTCTCTTCCAGCTACAATACCCAAAAAAGTCCATAGCTGCCAATTTAGATACATCGCTATTGCCGCACCCCAGAAATAATTCGCCCTTATTTTTTCAAATCTACTAACAATGGCGAAAGCTTCATCTGTTAATAAGAAAGCCATAAGAAAACGTGATCTCGTATTTACATCAATCAACTTTGGCGCGATTGAAGCACCATATAAAATATGTCGTAAATTAATAAAGAAAGTAGTGATTGCCAAAACTAAAATCGAGACACCTTGTCCATAAAGGCTCGCTCCAACAAATTGTGCAGATCCCGCAAAGACAAATAGGGACATTCCTTGGCCACCCCAGGCCCCTAAGCCAACCTCCATCGCCAAGGCACCAAAAACTACACCAAAGGGTGCAGTGCCAACCAGCATGGGAAGAATTGCAATTACTCCCGAGCGAAAACTATCAGGAGAAGTATATTTCCTATCATAAGACGGTGAGGGCGTTACCACATCTAATTCCTTATCTATAAATCCTAAAAACTAGATAGACTGTCCTACCAATATCTATACACTCCGTTTGCGTTACCCAGTAATAGTAAAAGCAGAACTAATTATTATTGATTAAATTATAGCTGTAAAAATGATATCACTGCGAACTCTATCTTCGTTAATCTTCTTACTAATTTGCATCCTTACTCTGGCAGAAGTTTTCATATTTTTACCCAATTCAACAGAAATAACTGCTACCCTGATTTGTATTTTTGTTACTATAGAATTTACAAAGATTCCATTACCCCAACAAATATCTGGTCTAATACTTGTCCTAATTTCAATAATCTGCGGCTTGGTCTCAAATGAATGGCGTTCTATTATTCTGGATGGCCTAGCACGCACCAGTATTTTTCTTGTTTTGTTCTTTGCTGTAACTTGGCTGCAATTTCCTGTAAACGATAGCCCCTCTTTAAAAGCCACACGCGACCATATTACTTCCAGAGACCCACGAAAGCGATTTCTTTATTTAGCCTTTGGCGTTCATGCTTTGGGTTCAATACTCAATATAGCTGGATTGAGCCTGTTAACCAAAGTAGTGAAAGACGCCAAGAACATAGAAGTAAAACGACGACTGTCTATCTCCTTAATGCTTGGTTTTGCCTCTGTATCATGCTGGTCTCCGTTTTTTATTGGGATGATTGTAGTTTTAATCGCTCTTCCTGGATTAAAGTGGGTAGACTTTGCGGTTTATGGATTTTTGATGTCTGTTTTTATGATTTTAGGTGCCAGTTATTTTGACCGCATAGTCCACGCGAAGCAGAAAGTTAACAATGCGCCCAATAGGGTCACAAAATTTTCAACAATAATTCTTATAAAATCCTTTTCTATACTCCTACTATTAATTTCTATTACACTTAGTGTAGTAGAACTTTTCCAAGTCAATATTCCGATAGCACTAACAATTGTAGCACCACCATTCTCCTTAATTTGGTTTGCTCAACAAAAAATTGGTAAATTAAAGGTTTTTAGTGCTTCTACAAAACTTGTACGAATGACAATAACAGACTTACCCAGATTGAGAAATGAAGCGCTGGTGTTCGGGGCTGCTAACATGTTCGGCCTAGGTATAGCCAGCGTACTGCCACAAGAAGATTTGAGCCAAACAATAAATACGGTCTTTCCCTGGGCTGATGTTAAAATAATACTAATTATTATAACTATGGTTCTTCTCAGCGCCCTGGGCCTTCACCCCGTTATAACAGTAATTTCAATAAGTACTATATTCCCGCCACATCTCATTGGGATTGACAAAATTATTATTGCACTAACTTTCCTAGGCTGCTGGGGACTTAGCACGTCTATGTCGCCTTTCTCTGGAACAACACTATTTATGTCCAGGGTCACGGATACACCTCCGCATCAAATCGGCTGGTATTGGATGCCAATTTTGGCTCTGCCAAGTACAATAATTGTAGCTATTTTTGTCATTGGATTAAGAAATATAATTTTCTGAAACTAGTAAGCTAGGCTCAATTGTTTTTTTTCATTATTGCTTTCTCTGACAATAATGGGGATGCCAATAAACAGCAGATTACCATTAAACAAGACAGTCCAGCCGCCAAATAATATAGCATTTGAAAGCCAAGCCCAGCTACGACCAATCCCGCTATTAGCGGAGAGAATGTTTGAGCAATTCTCAATGCTGTACCATTTGCTGATGAAAATGTTGCCCTGAGGTTTTCCGGAGAGATTTCAAACAAAAGCACCTGAATTAGGGGCCTAACAATGCCAAAACCAGCGCCATAGGCCAAAGCTAAAAACACGACTGCCTCTATGCGACCAGTTAAAGGAACTGCTGACATACCTAGCATTAGTAAAACAAATGAAAATACAAGTAATGTCCTACTGGAAAAACGAGTTGTGATTTTATCGAGTACAGCTGAACAAATTGAACCGCTAATTGTTCGGGTGGCTATAATAATTCCAATTAAGATAGTACCAGTATTGAAAGTCGTATTCATATATGAGGGAATATAAGAAATAAAAGCGCCAAAGCCGATAAAGACATACCCAAACGTAAAAAAACAAAGTTGAAGAACATCTTTATTTACTAAGTTTTCATAAGCATCCCGAATATAAGTTCCTGTTTTAGGTAATACTCCCAGCCTCACATTTTTTAGATGAATAATTAAGTATAGTCCAATGGGCAAACCTATGACAGCTGTCAAAAACGGTAAATACCAGGTTACGGAGGCCAGAAGGCCCCCCAACATGGGTAAAAGACCAGCACCTATACCCTGCGTAACGCCAGTATAACCCATCGCTTTTACTCTTTCTTGCCCCTGAAATAAATCAGGAACTAATGCAGGGGAAAGAGTTAATAAGGCACTTCCGCCAAGCCCTTGGATAAAACGAAGAACTATGACTGTGTCCGTGTTTTGGGCTAAACTTATTAAACTTCCTGATACTGCAAACAAGAATAATGATGGTATCAGTATGTTTTTCTTACCAAATCGATCTGCCAAATAGCCTGTAAAGGGAATAAAAAATAATGCTGGAAGTGTGTAACTAGACATAATCATCCAGCCAATATCCCTATTATTTATGGTAAATACATCCTGGAGAACTGGCAGTACCGGTCCAATAACTGGCATTCCAAGTAAGCTAATAAAAGTAGTGGAAATTATAATTTGGTAAGAACGTGGGTTAGTCTCAGCATTCATTGTTTAAAAGTTAGCTTCCTGTGATTTATTGTGGATATTTAATTAGAGGTCGAACGGTTTTTTAGTCCTAAATATTGAAAATTTTTTCTGCAGCTCTTCCTAATACGTTGTTATTTTTTCCAGCTTTTGTATTGGGACATTGGTATCAAACTTCTTTACCAGCATATCCCAATCAGCCGTATGGTATCTGTTACACTCATAGCAACTTACATTTAAATCATATTGATTGTAATAATATCCTATGGTTGGAAGGGTGGTCATTTCTTTTTTTTTTTTTTATTTTTTATATTATTTATTGAGCAATACTGGCGGAGAGACAGGGATTCGAACCCTGGGTACGCTAGCGCACAACGGTTTTCGAGACCGCCCCGTTCGACCACTCCGGCACCTCTCCAGACCTTATAAACCATTCAAAAAACTCTTATTATCAAATAAATCATTATTTACAAAGTCACTAAAACTTCTTTGGAAGATTTTGGGCTAATTAATATTATAAGATTAGTCACGCTTCCGGTTCAGGCCTTTTATAAACCAACCAAAGCTTCAACCAGGCCCTTTCAATTACAGATAATTGCAGTTTATCTGATCTATCAATCAAATTGATTGTTGGAGATGAATTAGTTTTATCACCTATTCTTATTTGGATTGCTGTTTCGGCTGTACCAGATTCACTGAAATATAATTCTTTTGGCAAAAACCTGCCATTCTTGCCACCTAACACACCATAACTCCTTATTATATTAATTTCGGCCACATTTGCTTTTTTTGACAAGTGGGCGCAGAGTTCATCCACATTTATAACAATATAGGGCATCCAATATTTATCATAGTGAGCTTGGCATGACAGTTCTGGATCTAGACAAGTATCACCTTTATCTCGCGTCTTCATTCGGAGTATTACTGTATCTGTAGCCAATTCTAATAAGGAATCTAAAAAACCCCAGGGATCAGTTTGATGCATAATTACATCTCTGCTGAAAACTAATTCTGCTTTTCCAGTACTCTCAACAATTTCTCTAGAGTTTTCTGTGATAGTTTTAAATTTGCCTAATGGGAATTTCTTTCTGGCAGCAGTAATAGCCTGCTCAGAAATATCAAAACCGTGATAATCACAATTATAACCCTTCTTTTTTAAATATCTGACCATCTCTCCAGTTGCACATCCAACCTCAAACATTGATTTATCCGAGGACCCTTCTTTCTCAAAGTACTTTTGTAAAAGTCGTATCTCGTTGAAATACTCAAATTGCTTTATAAATAAAGGAGTAGGAAAATATGAAAACCAGTCAAAAATCCTTACGTGCTCTTTATCCTCCCAACCCTGAAAAAAAGAGCTTGAATGCCTTGCCATATAGAAACCTCCTAATTCATGTTTTACTACACTTGGTTTAACTTAAGGAACTAAAGTTAAACGAATTTTATTCTCCTACCATTCTATAGTCTCTAAAGTTATAGCCAAGAAACAAGATAAAAAAATTAATTGTAATTGTTAACTAATAGAAGGGTAGTATATTCTAAAGTCCCTTAATTTTTTGATGGTCAAAATGCTATTTGATGAAGAGATATTTCAAAGACTTGAGTCTCTGGCGGATCAACCAGAAAAAACCCGTTCTTCTTTTTGGGAGCAAGAACTGAAGGACTTCCGTTTTACCTCAGATGGCAAAATGTCTGGCCTGATTTGTATTGGAAATCTCTCAAAGAAGAATTCAAAGATACATAATTTAACCCACTGGTTGCTTCAAACTCCCTACCGATATTTTACTAAAAGTAGCAAAAATTTTGAGACGTGTTATACCGCAACTAAATTAGTAGCAGAACGACAGGGAAGGGCAGTAACCTTAGATATGCTGCGCCAAACACTAAGCCTAGCTGTAATTGTTGATAATCTAGACTTAAATAAATGCTCCGGAATTAATTTAGTGATAGGCGATGGATTTGGCGTCATGTCATCTTTGCTTAAACTGCTATTTCCCGAGAAACTATTAGTCACTATAAACCTCTCAACCCCTCTTCTAATTGATCTTTATTACGCTAAAAAAGCTTTACCTGAA
>PTLG01000032.1 GCA_002937995.1 Alphaproteobacteria bacterium MarineAlpha3_Bin7
AATTTCTCGTGCTGCTGCATCCTCCAAAACGGTGTCACTTGCAGTGGATAGTGACAGTGTTGGTGCATCGTTAACTGCAGTGACGGTTATAGATTTGGTTACGAGGCCAGAGCTGAATGGCGAGAGGGCGCCACTAGTAGCAGATCTGGTGTCTGCGGTTGTGCCTGCTGTTCCTGCACTTCGATCCCAGGCACGGTATTTTATGCTGGCAGTTCCATTAAAATTGGCGTCCGGCACAAAACGTACCTTGTGACTGGAGATAGCTGCATCGAGGAGCAGGGACGACGTCTCATTTGCTGCCGGATTGAGATTGGAAAAAGTAGTTCCGTTCGTTGAAAATTGCCACTGACCATTTGTGTTATCTGCAAACGTAATTGCAACGCCGGCTACACTGCCCGCCAGTTCTTCATCGACGGTAGAGTCGCCATTTAAAAATGTCGAAACCAGGTCACCTGCGTTAGTTGTATCGTCCTCAAGTATTGTCGTAAAATTAGCTGTACCGAAATTTCCGCCTCCGCCACCTGTTAATACAGAAGTATTTGTAGTTACGAGATCCGGTGCGTCATTTATTGAATTTACGGTAATTGCAACTGTGTCGGTATTAGAACTAAATTGGGAAGTTCCACCGTTTGTGGAGGTATCAACTTTCGTGCCGTGACTGCCGGCAGCCGTTGTGGTCTGGTCCCAGGCTCTGAAGGTAAAACTTCCAGCATCTCCAAAAAAGTCTGCTGTGGGGACTAATCGGACGCGGTCATTTGCATCAAGTAGGAGAGCAGAGCTATTGGATACTGTTCCCACATCAGAAAAACTGCCACCTCCATTTATTGAAAATTGTAGCGTGCCATTTGTAACCGCCTTTGCCGTTATTGCGATTGCCTTAAAGGCTGTATCATCGGAAGCCGTTCCAGGAGTTTCGTTGTCAGCGTCTTCCGAAATTGCGCTGCCAATAAGTGTAGCTATGGTGGTGCCGGAATTGGTAAATGCGTCCTCGTCGAGGTTTAATTCGGGTGATAAGGCGGCATTTAGTGTTGGTGCGTCATTTACAGAATTTACCGTTATTGTAAAGGCGTTTGTCTTGTCCCGGTTGTTTACATTGCCAGAACCATTGGCGCCACTGTCCCGCACATTTACGCTTATTGATGCCGTTCCATTTGCGTTAGCTTTAGGTGTGTAGGTGAGGGTGCCATTTGCTGCAATTGCGGGAGCGACATCAAACAGGGCATCATTATTGGTGGTCACCGTATAGGAAATTGTCTGAGCAGATTCCTTCAACCCACCATCCCCAACATTGGTACTCGTCACAAAAGATGGAATAGTCTGGGCGCCGGCATCTTCATTAACGGTAAGGCCCGCGGCAGATGTATCAAAAGTTGCATCGGGTGCGTCATTCTGTGAGTTAACGGTTATGTCAAAGGTTCGTGTAGTTGAGTCTTGGCCACTATTAGCAGTTAACCCGTTGTCATCAACCTTGAAGGTTACTGTCGCAGTTCCATGTTGATTGGGGGCGGGTGTAAATGTAAGTGTGCCGTTGGCTGCAATTGCGGGCTGTGCAGAAAACAGGCTGGTATTATTATTACTAATTGTTCTTGTAAGTGTCTGGCTGTTTTCATCACTTCCCCCACCTTCATCCTGCGTAAATCCTGCTATTGACTGTGCCCCGGCATCTTCGTTAACCGACTGGTTGCTAACGTTTACGACGGGTGCATCATTTACCGGGGTTATGGTGATGTTCTTTGTAACCTGTCCCACACTAAATGCCGTCGTACCGCCAGTGGATGAAGCATTTACCACGCCCCCGATAGTTCCGCCGTGGGTATCATCTACGGCGCGGTATGTGATGCCAACCGGGCTCGCAATAGCCGTATTAAAGTGTAAATTTGGGACAAAACGTATCTTGTGATTGCTGTTTGACCCATCCAGCAGCCTGGCACTTGACTGGCTTGGGCTCCCAAAATTTGTAAATGTGGAGCCATTAGTTGAGAATTGCCACTGTCCGTTAGAGTTATTAACAGACGTCACTGCCACAAGCTGTACCCGCTCTTTAGTAGGGAACCCTGAGGCGTTAGGCTGTTCCTCATCAGTTACTGAATTTGCATCCAGAAGTGTGGATACGGCATCACCAACATTTGATGCACTTGATAGATCTTCTAATATTGTCGTGAAATTACTATTGGCCGTAAAATTATTACTACCGTTGTCTGTTAGAATTGAGGATCCCCCACCTACCAGTTCTGGAGCCGCGTTTATGGGGTTAACCTTCAAATCGACTACATCTGTGCCCGAACTAAACTCAGAGGTTCCGCCATTTGTAGACGTGTCAACTTTAGTTCCTGCGGTTAATGTGGATGTGCCTGATGTAGTAGTTCTCTGATCCCAAGCTCGAAACGTAAAACTCCCTGCCGTTGATACAGCTCCACTGCCAGTAGTAAAGAAATTTGCCTCAGGGATAAATCGGAGGATGTCATCTTCATCTAAAAGTAAGGCGGAGGTATTTGATACTACGCCGACATCAGAAAAGCTTGAGCCATCTGTGGAAAATTGAAGAGTTCCATCCGGAGTTCCACCCGTGTTGTTAATAGTGACACTAGTGATGGCTATAGACTTTTCGATAGTATCGTCCGTATTTGTACCCGGAGTTAAGGTGTCCTTTGGCTCCGTCACCGCGCTATTTCCGATTATAGTGGCAACGGTACCCTGTCCAGTTGTTGAGTCTTCATCTACGGTTAGTGCGCGATTGGGGTTTTGATCTGCAAGTACGGGTGCATCATTTATAGAATTCACTTTAATACTAAATGCATTCGACATAACCGTCCTGTCAGAGCCACCTCTAACAGTTCCGCCGTCATCTATAACGGTGACATTGAACACAGCTGGATCCGCTGCCCCACCTGTATTTCGATCGGCTTTTAGTGTGAACGTAAGTGTGCCGTTAGCCGCTATTGCTGGCTGTACATCAAATAAATTAGTCGAACCACTAGCAACAGGAGCAACTTCGTAACGTAGCAATGCTTGTCCGGCCGCAGCTTCAAATGTATTACCGTCACCTATATTAAAGTTTGTGGCAAAGTTTGGAATTGTGATTAACCCCGCGTCCTCATTTTGGGTAAGGCTAGCATTTGAACTATCTATAGTTGCGGTCGGTGCATCGTTGACTTCCCTTATTCTAATAAAAGCTTCCTCCTCGAAAGAACTAAAAGGGGTCGTTCCACCATTTGTGCTAGTGTTTACCTTGGTTCCAGCGGTGCCTGTGGTTTCATCCCACGCCCGAAAGGTAAAAGTGCCTGTGCCCGGACTGGAGTCAGAAGAAAAAAAGTGGGTCGCAGTAGGTACAAATCTTAATTTATCTGTGCTTCTCAGTAATAAAGAGTTTGTGGCGCTAGTGGCGGTGCCTGCATCAACCTGAGTCCAGCTTGTACCATTATTGATGGAGAACTCAAATGTGCCATTTGAAATATCCGTACCAGTGATTGCAATGGAACGTTTATCATCATCATCCGCACTATTTCCCGGTTCCACATTATCAGCTGTTTCGGTAACCCTGGAATCAGGCAAAATTGTTGCGACGGTTACCCCATTGGCTATATTTGCTGCGTCCTCATTTCTACTGATTAAAGGTGCGCCATTCGTAAGAACTGGGGCATCATTTACGGAAGCTACAGTTATTCGGAAGGCGTTGGGAAACGTCTTGCTAAATGGTCCACTCGACGAAGTTGAACGGCTATCCGTCACTGTTACATTAAAGACACTAGGGCCATCATCTACGGTATTCGTATCGGCCTTAAGTGTATAACTTAAGTCACCATTTGCATTAATTGTTGGCAAAGTATCTGAAGCAAATAGTTCTTCATCAGTTCCGCTTGCGTGACTTACAGAAAAGGTAAATGTATCTCCCGCCTCTCTTGAAGCTACATTTGCTGCAGTTTGAGCACCAGAAACAGCCGTAACAAAATTAGAAACTGTTATAGCTGATCCATTCCCGTCGTCCTCGTTATGCGACTGATCTGCAAATCCGCCGGGAATATCAGGCTGATCATTAACCGGCGTGACAGTAATAGTTTTAGAAATAATACCCACACTAAAGGGGTGCGTTGTTCCATTGTTACTCGTGTCAGCCCTGCCAGGCGTGGTACCAGCGGTTGCTGTGAAACCCCCGGTTCCGTCCCAAACCCTAAACTTGAGAGTTGCAGTTCCATGAAAGTGTGTTGATGGAGCGAACCGTATTTTTTGATTAGCGTTGGCTCCAGTCATGAGGAGCGAGGTGCTCTCATCAGCAGCTACTGCAAAATTCGTGTAGTTCGTGCCATCCGTAGAGAACTGCCAGGTACCTTTAGTTGTATCGTCTGTGTTTATGATTGCTACACCTCTAACACCTCCAACCTCAAAACTTTCCTGATCCGTAGCTGTATCTTCATTTAACCAATTTTGAATCACTAATTCATCTTGTATGAGACCACCAGCATTAAGATTAGAGCTGGTTTGTGGAGCGGCATCCTCAACCATGGGGGCGAAGGGTCTAGCGGTAAAATTAGGGCTGGTACCCGTCACCAAGCTTTGGTTTGTGCCTGCACTAGCTATTATTACTGGGGCATCATTTAGTTGATTTGCTGTCAAATTTGCCGTAGCGGTAGCTGGTGTTCCACTGCTGAAGGCTGTAGTTCCTCCTGTGGCACCAGCTCCACTAATATTAACGGTAGTGCCTGCCGTACCAGTTGTCTGGTCCCATGCCCGAAATGTAAGTGTAGGGCTACCTGTATCTCCAGCATTATCCTTATCGAATCGGACTTTGTGACCAGGTAGCAAGAGAAGAGCATTTGAATCCGAAACAGTTGGGAAATCTCTAAAGCCTGCCCCGTCAGTTAGATCAAACTGCCAGGTTCCGGCCACACCAACGTTGGCTAATCCTACAACAGCGATACTCTCCGCTGCAAAATCGCTATGTCCCATGAGACCTGTGCCATCAGTTGCGGGGTTTGCACTCCCGCCAAGTGAAAGCGGATTAATATCAATATCCTGTATTTGCGCAGATGTAGCGTTAAATCCAACTACCATGGCGCCGACCGTAATGCCGCCCGGAGCGTCGTTGACCGTGGCAGCTCGAGCGCTAGGTGTGGGGTTTAGAAGTGTGGGGGCGTCATTTAGAGCAGTAATAGTTATGGTGAAGGCATTTGATAAAAGAGTGCGGTCTGCTCCGCCATTAGTGGTTAATCCATTATCTATGATTGTAACATTGAACGTCGCCGTTCCATTTGCATTGACTCTAGGCGTATAGGTTAGATCTCCATTTCCCGTAGATGGATTAAAAGTGATGGCAGGTGCAGTGGTGAACATATCCAATCCGGAGCTTCGTGCGACGTCAAATGAGATTGTTTGCCCGCTTTCCAGATTTACCGTTCCCTGATCTCCCCGGTTGATCCCGGTTACAAAGTTGGCAATCGTCTGTGCACCTCGATCCTCAATTATTGTGGGTGGATTTGCTGAAATGGTGCCGGTTGGGGCATCATTTTTTGGGTCAATCGTAATGTTGATTGTAACATTTCCCGTGTTATTTGCACCGCTATTAGCTGTTCCACCGTCGTCTGATGCATTAACTACAATACTCGTTGATCCAAACTTATCTGGTGCGGGAGTGAATGTAAGTCTGCCGTTAGCTGCTATTGCAGGCTGTCCTGCACCAGCAGTAAAAAAACTTGTATCAGCGGGCGTCACACTATTGATGGTAAGGGTTTGACTATCTTCCGCGGTCCCCGCTTGACCCGGGATAACCACGACCTCGTTGAAAGCTGTGTCTTCTCTAGCTGTTACACTTGTTGTGATAATAGGGGCATCGTTAACGGGGGTTACATCTAAATTTTTTCGGACTCTTCCATCAGTAAAATGATCTTCGTTGGGACCAGAGTCCCTGGCATCTACTCTGGTGCCAGCCGCACCAAAACCAGCATCTTTGTCCCAAGCGTGAAATTCTA
Organism: Alphaproteobacteria bacterium MarineAlpha3_Bin7; assembly: GCA_002937995.1. Classification (GTDB taxonomy): domain Bacteria; phylum Pseudomonadota; class Alphaproteobacteria; order Rhodospirillales; family UBA2165. The sequence goes on from PTLG01000032.1 coordinate 5,964, forward strand.
TGAAGGCACTTCCATCAAAATTAGCAGCGGGAACAAAACGGACGCGGTTAGTGCCCGCAAGGAGAAGCGCGCGGCTCTCTGCTACATTGCCCGCGCCGCCAGTGTTAATTGGCGAAAAGCTTGCCCCGCCGTTGATAGAAAATTCCCATGTTCCATCGCTGTTGGTGCCTGCTCCACTAGTGGAGCCGATAGCCCTTATGGCGATACCTCGCTCGCCTACTTCAAATGCCACGTCGGCGTCAGTTAGAAAAGTAGATACAGCATCACCATTATTTGTTGTATCGTCTTCTTCAACGGCTGTGAATGTTATTGAACTAACCCGTGGACTTGTTCCGCTTAGGGTGCCTCCAAACCTCAGTTCAGGGTCAAGCGTGCCGTCGAAACTTGAAGCCGAACGGCTGCTGGATTCAATAGTTCCGGTTTTATACTCTAGTTCCCAATCTCCACCCTTGGACTCACTGCCTGTTATGTCGTCTGAGGCGGCAACATCGGCTGAAGTTAGCCTTGAAATTTCATCAACAAAACTAGTGCCACTTGGGTCAGATGCTATATTACATCCGTAGAGCAAAATATCTCCATCTGAGGATAGAGAGGATCCAATGGTCGACAGAGCTTTTTCCTGTAGTCCTATGTTATCCTGGTCATATGCCTCGTTTCCTATAACGAGTTTACCGTTTTGGCCGTGTGTAAATATGTGGAGGGCATCAATGTCTTTATAGCCTTCTAGGAAGTTGGCTATATCAGCCAGTGTGGACCCTTGGGGCAGAATATAAATTTCGGCATTCTCGCCAATGGAGCTGGTAATAGTGCTATAATCTTTGATTGCACTATCTATTATTACCAACTCTTTGGTATTAGTTGGCTGAGACCGCGGGGAAGAAGGGTTATCTAGTTCTCTGTGAGACTGTTTATCACGTTCTGAAATAGCCGGTACTGTGTCGACGGCATCAACCATCATGGCGCCATCAAACAGTAATCTGGGCTCAAGAGCCAACATCTTTGGTTTGTCAGTCATTCTGTCCAACTACCAATTAACGGCGTTACCCCCTAGGGTTTCCCCGCCTCCATTTAACTTATAAGGACCACAGAAGATCCAAGTATTCTACTCTATTTCTGAGCCCAATCTAATGTTATTCATCACACTTTTAGAAGTTTGATCAACCAAAAGAACGAATAAGCCACAAGCTTATAGCTCAAAAACTATATTTTATCCACAATTTAGTCATAAATAATTGAAAATATTAATTTTTTAATTAATTAGTGAAAGTTAATATTTGGTTAATTTAGCTCTCTAACCACCCTAAATCCAAATATCTTTAGTCTGTTTCCTCCACCGCTGGTAAACCGAAAGGCGGATTCCAATCCCTCACCTGGAACATCCCATCCACCTCCTCTCAGGACATGGCCGCAATTATTGGCACCTTCTACAGGTTTCGGATAGGTCTTATGTTTTTGGTAGGCTGAGGGTGAATAACAATCTTGCACCCACTCCCACAGGTTTCCGGCCGTATCATAAAGCCCGAAAGGGTTGGAGGAAAACATACCTACCGGAGCAGCCTGCTTGTCATCATATACACTTCCGCAGTTCTGGCATACGGCCTGATTAATTCCCAATTCATTGCCCCACCAGTAGTTTGTAACTGTTCCACCTCTAGCTGCGTACTCCCACTCTGCTTCTGACGGCAGTCGGTAAAAACTTCCAGTTTTGACGGATAGCCAGGCTGTGAAATTCCAGGCATCTTGCCAATTTATATTTGTGACAGGTTGCTTTTTACGGCCCCAGCCCTCATCTTCTGGTGAATAACCGTTGCAACCGCCTTCTGATACACACTTATCCCACTCTTCAAAGGTAACTTCAAAGCGCCCAATTGCGAAGGGTTTGGGAATTTTTACTTTTGTTGCCATGGCATCACCAGTCATGCCACCATCAATTTCGCCCATGAGAAAATTTCCAGCCGGAACTACAATGAGTTCTGGACAGCCCTTACAGTCGGAGAATTTGTCGCCTGGTCGCAAATTTTTCTTTATTTGGGGTTTTATGGCTTGGGGTGCGATTTGCAAATTTTTCTTTTTAGGCTTGGCTCGGACTAATTTCTTGGAAACTTTTTTATCAGGTTGTGGTTCTTTTTTCTTGCCAATAACTTTATCCAGTTTCAAGGGGGCCTTACTGGTCTTTTTTGGTGCTTCTGGGTTTGGAGTAGAAATTCTAAGCTTCCATAGATCTTTTAACCCAGCCTTATGAAGATTAGCTTTTATTCTATTTTCTTCACTTTTTATAACGGGCCCTACGGTAACCCTATAAACGCGCTTCCCGTTGGATATTCCTCGCAAAATTGATGGTTTAAACTGTTTGTGGAGCTCTTTTAAACGGTTGGCGTAGGTTTCAGTTTTAAAAACTCCTATTACAAAATAAACTTCGGACACCCTGTTGTCCGCTTTCTCTGCAAAGGACGCATGTTGAAAAACAAGCGTGCCTAGATAGAAAAAGACGCCAATCAGAAGAACGCGTATATTAGTAAAATGCCTGGTTGTCATAAAATATACCAATATTTTATAAATTTATTCCTTCCCAGCATATGGTAAAGATCTCTCACAACATTGTAAAATAAGGACTTCAATATTAGTAGCTATACCGGCAGTTTTTTTTTACTAAATTTTTTCTTTTTGATAATTTGATAACTAAATTTGAAGAGATTTCTCGCCATATCCCATTCAATGTGGTAGGGAAACCAGTCATCTTGTTTAGAAAGAGGAAAAGGTTTTGAAGTATCCATTTGTTCCCATGCCACACCGAGGAAAGCTGGTAATGCCTGATGGCAAACGTATGGCAGTGATACCTACAATAAACCTTGAGTATTGGGATCTGGTAAAAAGTTCAAAGCAACCTTATTACGCAGGAGGACCGCCAATCCTTCCTGATGCGTTGCCTGGTGATGTGGCTGATTTTCCTAATTTTAGTTGGCGCGAATATGGCCAAAGAGTTGGCGTTTGGCGTATGTTTAAGGAATTTGATAAAGCCGGGGTCGCCCCAAGTTGCACCGTAAATGCTAAGTTAATTGAGGAGAGATGGCCAATTGTAGAGGCCGTTAAAGAGAGAAATTGGGAATTGGTGGCACATAATTATGAGCAGGGAGATTTGCTAACAAACTACGCGCATAATCCAGCTGAAGAGCGGGATCTTATCGAGAAGTCCCTTGAGATTTTTGAGAAGGCAATTGGAAAAAAAGCTAAGGGTTGGCTGTCTTGTTCTCTCAGAGGGACTGTAAACACTTGTGAGATTCTAGCAGATAATGGGTTGATTTTCTTTTGTGATTTGATGAACGATGATCAGCCCTATCTGATTGATACGCCCAAGGGAAAGATTGTAGCAACACCTTATTCAATTGAGGTAAATGATTTTACTTTTTTTACAAGGAGGGGGCTAGACACAGACGGCGCAGTCAAGCTGCTGACTGAACAGTTTGATGTTTTATATGAAGAGGCGTCTGAAACTGGCCTGGTGATGAATATAGGTCTTCACCCTCACGTGGCTGGAGTACCTCACCGTATTCGGACCCTAAGAGAGTTTCTCTCCTATGCTAAAAGCTTTGATGATGTTTGGTGGCCAAGTCGAGAAGAACTTGCCGAGTGGTATCTGACTTGTCATGAAACGCACATACCAGAAGGTGCTTAATGGATGAGATAACCCTTATTCTGCAGCAAATAACAACAGGTTTTATGCTTGGTTCTATTTATGTTACTGTGGCCGTGGCATTTACCTTAACTATCGGCATCCTAAATTTTTTGAACTTTACTATTCCGGCTATCTTCATGATTACTGGCATGGTAGCTTGGGCAGCGGCGGAGCATGGGTTTCCATTTCCAATTGAGGGGGGATACTCCTGGCCACTCGCCATGTGTCTTGGAGTATTAGCCGCAGTAATTGCCTCGCTCATTGTAGAAAGATTTACTTTTCGGTATTTGCGTATTCGACATGGTGATGCAACCGAGCACGCCATTCCATTAGTTTCTTCGCTTGGGTTTCTAATAATTTTTGAAAATCTCATACTAATTGGCTTTGGCTCCGAAGCTCAAACTTTTCCGGAAAAATTTAAATCGGACATATATATTGGCGAAATAATTATTGGGCTTCCGCAACTAGCGAGCTTGGTTATTTCTTTGATTATAGTTGCGATATTAACATGGGTACTGAAGACGACAAATGTAGGGAGGTCTCTGCGGGCAATTGCTGAAAATCCTGATACAGCGAGCTTGCTCGGTATAGAAGTTCAAAAGATAGTACCTCTCGTGTTTTTATTTTCCGGACTTTTGTGCGGGATCGCCGGGGTTCTGTTTGTTGTAAATTATACAGAGGTAGGGCCCTTTATGGGAGATCAAGTTGGAACAAAGGCAATAGCCGCGATGGTGCTTGGTGGTTTGGGTTCCATTTGGGGGGCTATTGCGGGAGGTTTGTTTGTTGGTCTTCTTGAAGCTTTATCTATTCATTTTTTTGGGGCCGATACCGTTGACATTGCAGTTTGGGGTGTATTGCTGATTTTCATTATTATTAAACCGCGAGGCTTGTTTGGCGGTTCCAAAGTTGGAAAAGGAAAGCTGTAATCATGGGCTACCTTGAGGGTATTATCGCAATACTATGTATAAATTTGATATTTGCTTACGGGGTTTTCTTAACTGCAGCATCGGGTCAGCTAAATTTAGGTGGAGGAGGCTTTCAAGCTTTAGGAGCCTATATTGCTGGAGTTTGCTCTAATAGTCTAGAAGTACCCATTTTCATTTCGGTAATTGCCGGCATTATTGGAGCCGGTGTGGTCGGGTTTCTGCTATCCTTCCCAGTGCTTCGCACGAAGGGAGTCTATATGGTGTTAGCAACCTTCGCTTTCGCTTTGGTTGTTTCAGGCATAATTCTCAATTCAGATTTCCTAGGTGGTGCTACCGGAATGTCTGTACCAGCTTATTTGCCAGTAAATGGTCTAATTTTCTCTGCTATTGGTGTAGTGCTGCTTGTCTTCTGGATTATGGCTTCGCGCATTGGCCTAGCCATGAGATCTATCCATGATGACGATTTAGTGTCGGAGATAATGGGAATAAATGTCAGAGGCTTTCAGGTTTTTGCATTTACTTTGGGTGGGGCCCTGGCTGGTTTCTCTGGAGCGTTATATGCGCACCATTATAGCTTTATTGAAGCACAGTATTTTAGTGCATTACTCTCTATATTTGTCCTGCTCTATGTTCTCATTGGGGGCACTCAAACTGCCTGGGGCCCTTTGATAGGTGCTAGCTTTTTTACCTTGATACCTGAATTGTTGCGTGTCGGAGATACTGAATGGCGATACGTAATTTTTGGCGTTTTGATTGTCTTTATGATGATTTTTAGGCCCGAGGGCATCGTAACACGGACTTTGGTTCACAGGATTGGTACTACATTCAGTCGAAATCGGGGACATTGAAGTGAGCGAAAATATCCTGGAAATAAATAATCTAACAAAGGCTTTTGGAGGCCTCACAGTATTGGACGATGTTTCTTTTTCTTTGTCACCTGGTGAAAGATTTGGATTGATAGGTCCTAATGGTGCTGGAAAAACCACGGTTTTTAATCTTTTAAGTGGTGTTTACTCCGTTGACAGCGGAAAAGTAGTTTTAGGGGGAAAAGATATCACAGATCTTCCAATAAAGTCGCGTATAGGTCTAGGGCTCTCCAGAAGTTTTCAGAATATTCGTTTAATGCCACACCTGTCTGTAATTGAGAATGTGATGGTTGGTCAACATAGCCAAGCTAATAGTGTTTCAAATTTGCTAAAGCCAATTAATTGGATGAAAAATAACAATTGGCGGCAAAAAGCAATGGATGCTCTGGAAGAGACTGGTTTAGAAATAGATCCAGATATTACTGTTTCAGAATTACCTTATGGTATTAGAAAAAAACTTGAAGTTGTCAGGGGTTTGATGAGCAGCCCCAAGGTGTTGATGCTGGATGAGCCTGCAGCAGGTCTAAACCCTAATGAGACCCAAGAGCTTGCCAATTTTTTGCATGATATTTCTGATAAGGGTGTCACTCTTTTATTGGTGGAACACGATATGAATTTTATACATGCTCTATGTGAAAGGATAGCTGTTTTGAATTTTGGGTCAAAAATTTTTGAAGGCACACCAGATGAGGTGACAAAAGATAGTGCAGTTCTCGAGGCATATTTAGGTACGAGTGAGGTTGGATAAAATGTTGCTTGAGGTAGAAGATCTTGACGTTGTTTATGGCCGGACTCACGCAGTTAAAACAATGAGCCTGGGTGTTGGGGGTGATGAAATAGTTACCGTTCTTGGTGCCAATGGGGCTGGAAAATCCTCTCTTTTGAAAGCCCTCCATGGAATGGTGCCAATACAAAGTGGTTCGATTAAGTTTGATGGAGAGGATTTAAATACCCTTACAAGCGCTCAGAGAGTTGAGAGAAGACTAGCTCTAGTCCCCGAAGGTAGGCAGATATTAGTGTCCATGACGGTGCATGAGAACCTATTAATTGGAGGGTGTAAGCGGCGGGATAAGTCTTTGCTGGCGGATATTGAGACTATTTATGATCGCTTTCCAAACTTGGGATCCAGAAGAGATTCCCAGGCTTCAACTTTGTCTGGAGGAGAACAGCAAATGCTTTCTATTGGCAGAGCTCTGGTATCTCGACCTAGATTGATTATGCTCGATGAACCCTCACTAGGACTTTCTCCAATTTTAGTTGAATCCCTCTTTGAGTTAATAAAAAGCTTGAATAGTGACGGGATAGCAATTTTACTGGTAGAGCAAAATACCAAGAAGGCCTTGGAGGTTGCAAAAAGGGGTTATGTAATGGAACTGGGAGCTACTGTTCTAGAAGGGGATGCAAACGCGCTTGCAAAAGACTCTGGTTTAGTTCATGCCTATCTTGGAACAACAAGTAATTAAATCAAATTATAACCAACTAGGGAGAAATTAATGGTTAGATATTTTATTTCTACTTGTCTCGCAATGGTGCTTTTGATTGGGACTTCCGTATCAAAGGCAGCTGATGAGATTGTTATTGGTCTTACCATGGTAAAAACAGGTTTCTTAAAGACACCTGGAGAAGCCACCGAAACTGCTGTTGATATTGCAGTACGTGAAATTAATGCGAGTGGTGGGATCAATGGAAAAAAAATAAAGCTCATTAAATATGACACGGAAAGTCAGGCAAAACAGGCTGTAGTAGCAGCTCAAAAATTTGTGAGAGATGACGGTGCTCTTGCTATTATTGGTCCGTTTTCATCTGGTGAGGCAAAAGCAGCTTTTCCAGTGGGAGAACGTTTGGGTATTGTGCAAATACCAAATGCCTCCTCTGGTCCAGGTTTGACTAAGGGTTTTACCTATGCATGGCGACTGACAGAATCTGAGGGAACACAGTTTGCACGGGTTCTAAAAACACTCAAGAAAAAGAACATTAAAATTGATAAAGCAGAAATTGTGTATATATCGGACGAGTATGTCTCATCGCTAGTAGGTAAATTCATCTATCCTGGTCTTTTTAAGGCTTTCAAGGTTAAGCACGGTAAGGCAGTTACTCTTAGCTACAAGTCCTTTGACGCGGCACCTCAGGTAGCCAAAGTTATCGCAAGGAATCCAGATGTTGTGGCGCTTGCGGCAACGCCTGACCTAGCATCAAAGACCATGAAGGAACTTCGTCGTCAGGGTTTTAAGGGTCGTATAATTGGATCTCAGATCTTTGCTGATCCTAACGCTATCGGAAAATATGGAGCGGAAGCTAATGGGCTAATTTTTGTGGCAGGTTTTTGGTGGGATAAGAACGATAAAACGCGAGCCTTTACCAAAAAATTTGCTGCTGAAAATGCAAAGAGAGGATTAACAGACAAGAAAATTCCTCATCATACTGACGCTCAAGGGTATGATATTGTTTATCTATTGAAGCAAGCTATGGAAAAAGCTGGAGTGACTGGTGAAAAGAGTAAGTTGAAGGCCGAGCGTACAGCAATTCGTGACGCCCTTAAAGGTATTCGGTTTAGCGGTATTACCGGCAACAATGTGTGTTTTGATAAAATCAATGATGCTCAGCTTCCAGGCTATATAATTGAAATTAATAATTCAAAATGGACAAAAATTGACGAATGGGCACCAGATAAGTGCTAGTTCAGTTATAGTATTGATTATTATTAATTACTTAGCCGGGCCTTAAATAAGCCCGGCTTTTTTTACATAAATGAAAATTGGGTCCTCTGGGTATCAAAAAAAGTGTGATAACCCAAAAGTTACTTTAGTCGCGCATAGCACATCCATGTATAGTTTTGCGCTTCTTCCCAAAATAATTTATGTATCTTTTTCACTGGTTCCTCCAAGAGTGCTTTAGGCGTAGGATAAAGAGAGTCGGACCACGGGTCGCCCCAACGAGTAATTTTGCGCCTAAAAACAGGAGGAAACTCGTAATAAATATTGAGGGTGTCCAGCATTTCACTTGCGTCAATTTTATTAGGTAAAATTTTATCCTCCTTTGTGGGTCTAGTGTGCTCTGTATTATGAAGGTTCCTTATTAAAAAGACCCCCGTATCCTGGTCTGTTAGACCTGACCCAGCAAAAACTTTTTTAAGACTGTAACAGTCACCTCGAAGTGGAGGGTAATTGTCTTCAAAGATAATGTCCTTAATACCAAGTTTTTGACATTGGTGAATTCTGTCATAAGCATTTTGATGATCGTCAAAGAAAGCTAGAGAATTGGGTGACAAAATATTACGCCAATCTATCTCTGAGAAATCCTCTTCAAAATATTTAACTTTTTTTGAGATGTATTCCCTAAAATTTAGATGCAGGTCTATGGAGTATATCTGAGCATTTGGACATGCTTTCTCTAGTAACCAAGTCGTCATTCCCTTCCAAATTCCGCTTTCAATAATAACGTCAGGGGCAAGCTCTCTAGCCATAAACCAGAGGCCAAAAGCATGAGGAGCTAGAACCCCACCCTGATTACTTTTAATGGGCCTCTCCGAGTAAACTTCCAGGAACTCTTCCAAACTATCTAGTTGAGCTTCTGATTCCCACGGCACATCGCCTATTGTTTTTACAGACCATTGTTGAGGGTTTGCTGGGATATCATAGCGGTGTTCTGGCTTTAAATTAATCTCAGGCCACGACTCTTGGATGGCTTTCATTATTGAAAAAATACATTTGCAGTATGGTTCATATATCTCTTTAGATAGGATCGAATCACTTTTTTCATTTTCAGATGGAAGTACACAATCAAAACCACCTGACCCATCTTCCCAAACCCCTTGGAAATGGAAACTAATTAAAGGTGAAGAATCAACTGTAATAATTTGTTCCAAATTGCCTAAACTGAAGTCACCTATATTCCAAACCCCAAGCATCATTTCGGGTTTATTTAATTTTACTACCCCAGGAAATTTCGATACTATTTCCTTAAGATAGCCTTGATCTCCATACTTTTTGGCTTCTACTCTATCAAAGCACCAATCAATACATTTATCACGGTACCAGGCGAGCGCTTTAAAACCAATTTTACTTCGGCGGACAGTAAGCCAACTGACGTAATAGTTTGCAGTAGCTTCTTTTATGTTCTTGTTTTTCGAAAAATTGTTTTCAATAACCGCAATTGAGCATTCACCAATTTCCTTGAATATAGGTTGCGGACTTGAAAATAAATAGATATCGGGATCAAGAAAAGTTACTTGGTTAACGCTTGGATGAATTTCGAATATGAACCGCATATAACAAGGCGTTGCTGTTTGGTAATAATCCACGAGGTTTCTCGCCAGCCTTGTAGCATATAGCTCTACGTCAAATTTTTCCAGTTCACTCAGGTGTATTATAGAAACAGTATTTTTGTTTAGTGCTTTGAGAATTAATGCTGATTGATCATCGAGACAGAGAGCAAAGATGCGGTGTTCTTTATCATGAATATTCAGCGAGCTCGATAAAGCAAGAAATCTAACTAAGTAATTTGTGTCAACATAAGTGCAATAGTAGTGCAATATTTATATCCCCAAGTTAGCAGCAACAAGAAACAACAAGTCCTATTGGTTCTGCTACAAAGTTGTTGGGAGGTATAGTATTTAAAGGCTTTATTCTTCGTCAATAATTAAAAACCAACGTCACAATACTTGACTTAACAAATAGTGTGGATACGAGAAGATCTTCTTTTAAAAATTACTAACTGGTTATAGGGGTTGTTCTGCGTCTGAGAAAGTAGACAAAAGCCAGAGCTGTAATAAACATAGTAAGGCTATATGTTGCGGCGGGTATTACTACAGGTGACTTACTTCCAAACAGAAAAGTAGCTACTGCGATTGCCACTGTTCCATTTTGGAGCCCACATTCCATTGAGATTGCAACTCGCTGAGATAACCCAGAAGCAAAAACTGAAGCAATAATCCAGGCAAGTATCATCATTAAAATATTTAAGCCAAGAGTTACCAAGCCGGCTTCTGCATAAAAAGCAACTATGTTTTCTCGTTGCTTGATAATCGCTCCAATCAAAACCAAGGCAAAAAGTACGGCTGCTATTTTTTGAGCAATATTTTGAAAACGTATAGCGAACTCCTCTTTAAAATGTCGTACAAGTAGTCCAAGTATCATGGGAATAGTAACAATCATGAACACCTTTAAAGCCAGGCCACCTATTGAGACCTCTCCTAATTGGGAGTTGCCAATCAGATATTGATAGGAATAGACAACAATTGCTGGAATAGTAATCACGCTAAGTAAGCTCACTATAGCTGTGAGTGATATAGACAAAGCAACATCACCTCGGCCATATGAGGTCAACAGATTTGAAGTAACTCCTCCAGGGGCGGCGGCTATGATCATTACACCAAGGGCTATCTCGGGTTGTAACGGCCATATCGTCACTATCCCTAAACCAACTAGAGGCAAAATGATGATTTGCATAAATAGTCCGACAGTAAAGTCCTTGGGTTGGTATACTAGTCGGGTGAAGTCTTTAACGGTTAGACCCAAGCCTAGCGAAAACATAATAAATGCTAGCGCTATGGGTAATACTATATTGGTTACAAATCCCATTAGCTGCCCCTCATTTTGGATTACCTACAGGCTAGCGTGGTTCATTTTAAAGGTCAAATAAAGCATAATTTTCTAGTTTATTTTTTGTTGAGATCATTCGGTAATAAAAATTGGACATAAGTTACATAATTGAAATTGGAGAACAAGTTTCTAGATTGAATTTATCTATATATTTTTTATTACTGAAAAATGGCGCTTGATTGGGAAACAAACCACCACTTATAATCAGGTGGCCAAAAATATCAGTTTATTATCGTGTGAAGCTTCTATTTCATTAGAGCAAATTTTTACCAAAAGCTTTGGAATTAGTTTATGTCAGAAAAGAAACAGATTGGACTTGCTATAATTGGTTGCGGTGTGGTTGGCAGAATTAGGGCGACTATTGCCCAGGAGTATCCCGGCATCGGTTGGATTGGGCTGTCCGATAAAAATGAGAAATTGGGACAAAAGCTCAAGGAAGACTTAGGGGCTGATTTTTATTCAAATGACTATAAGGAGTTAATTGAAAGACCAGAGGTTGATGCGGTTATAATTGCTACCTCTACTTGGGCTCATGCCGAACCAACTATTATAGCAGCTAATGCAGGACATACCTTGTTTATTGAAAAACCCTTAGCCACTGACGCCAGGGAATCTGCGCAAGTTTTGTCTTCTATCAAAGAAAATAAAGTAGATGCTGTTGTTGGCTACACCCAGCGATTTCGAAGACGTTTTTTGGTCGTAAAAGAAAAAATTCAATCGGGTCAAATAGGAAATGTTAGATCTGCCGTAACTCGGGCCTTTATGAATAGAATGGCACCAATGGGCGAGGTGAGATTGACCCAGGATAGACGTTTCCTAACTCCTATGGTTGTCTCGGGA
>PTLG01000033.1 GCA_002937995.1 Alphaproteobacteria bacterium MarineAlpha3_Bin7
AACTCTCGGATACGTCTATATCTAGTTCTTCTTTCAACTCCCTAATAAGCGCATTCTCCGGGGTTTCACTGGCTTCTAGCTTTCCTCCTGGAAATTCCCATAACCCCCCCATGGACTTATGCTTTGGTCTTTGTGAAATTAAAATTCTGTCTTCAACATCAATCAGCGCTACTGCCGAAACCAAAACTATATCAAGGGATTTTAAATCTTCCATGATAGCTTTACATACAATTACTAGGTCCGGTAGTCGGCATTGATCGCTATATAACCTGAGGTAAGATCACAGGTCCAAACTGTTGCACCACCAGCGTCCTCACCAATAGAAATTTCTAGGATAATATTTTGTCCCTTCATGTGCTTGCTTACAGCTCTCTCATTGTAATCAAAGACTGCAGTACCATTTTTAGCAACCTCTACCCCTCCAATAGAAATAGTTATCTTTTTTGCGTTTAATTCTTGCCCACATTTTCCTAAGGCCATGACCAAACGCCCCCAATTCGCGTCCTCACCAAAAATGGCAGTCTTTACCAGAGGGGAGTTGGCTACCGAAAATGCAAATCCTTTAGCAATCGTATAATTTTTCGCCCCGCTAACATTTACCTCGACAAATTTCGTGGCTCCTTCCCCATCCTTAACGATTTGGTGTGATAAATCTTGCATCACGGAGTGAAGTCCATCTTGAAATGAGTCGAATTGGGAGACTGCTCTTGATTTTTTAACTAGATTATTTGCCCTCCCAGAGGCACATAATAGTACTAAATCATTTGTAGACGTGTCTGAATCTACCGTAATTGAATTAAAAGTAAGTTCATTTACTTCAGACAATAATGACTGAAGTATTGTACTTGGGATGGCAGCATCAGTAAAAATGAACGCTAGCATAGTTGCCATATTAGGCGCAATCATGCCTGACCCCTTGGCAATGCCATTAATCAATACTGATTTATTGTTTACTTTAACTTTAGTACCCACTCCTTTTATAAATGTATCAGTCGTACAAATTGCTTTTGCAGCTGATTTCCAATCAGAATTCATGTTTTTAATAATATTTGGCAATTTTTCGGTTACCTTTTTAGCTAAAAACTCCTCTCCAATTACTCCAGTTTGGGCGACAAAGACTTGTTTCGGATGACAGCCTACAACTTTGGATGTTGAAGAAGCTAAATCCCTAACAGATTTTTTACCTGAATCTCCAGTAAATGCATTAGCATTACCAGAATTCACTATTATTGCCCTTGGGTTTCCTCTCTTTAAAACTCCTTTTGACCAATGAACAGACTCTGCTGCTAATTTTGATTTAGTAAAAACACCAGCCGCTGTGGAACCAGGATCTAGATTTACCAACAAAACGTCATCCCGCTTAGATGTCTTAATATCGCAGCTAGCCGTCGCAAGCCTCACCCCCTTTATATTGGGCAAGCTAGGAAACACCTTAGGAGCCAGAGGTGATTTTTTTAGCATTAATATACTCTAACCTAAAATAAACCACAAAAGACAGATAATCTCAGATACCGTTGACAGATTGAGCCTGCAGTTCTATCTCTTTGGTTTGTTATTCCTCTATTCAATGGTAGTTATATGAGCACCTCTAGGGAATGTAAATGTTTGATGCAGTAGTTCGAAAGCTTTTTGGTTCAGCAAATGATCGATACGTCCGAGGTATGGGCTCTATTGTATCAAAAATTAATGCTATGGAACCTGATATAAGCAAAAAAACCGATAAAGAACTGGCTGCACTTTCGTCAAATTATAGGGAACGCGTAAATAGTGGGGAGACACTTGAGCAACTTTTGCCAGAAGCTTTTGCCACCGTCCGGGAAGCTGCTAAAAGGACACTTGGCGAGAGGCCTTTCGACGTTCAGCTAATGGGAGGGATAGCGCTACATAGAGGTATGATAGCTGAAATGAAAACAGGGGAAGGCAAGACACTTTGCAGCACCTTGCCAATATACCTAAACGCACTTACTGGCAAAGGTGTACATGTTGTTACAGTAAATGATTACCTGGCAAGCAGAGACACAGAATGGATGGGGCAAATATATAGTTTTTTAGATATGTCAGTTGGATGTGTAGTCCCAGGATTGTCTGATGAAGAGAGAAAAATTGCCTACTCTGCAGATATTACATATGGCACTAACAGTGAATTTGGTTTCGACTATCTCCGGGACAATATGAAATTTTCTCTGGAAGAAATGGTGCAGCGTCCATTTAATTTTGCCATAGTTGATGAGGTTGACTCTATACTGATCGATGAAGCGAGAACCCCTCTAATAATATCTGGTCAAGCAGAAGACTCTTCTGATTTGTATAATCAGGTAGATAAAATAATTCCAGAGTTGAGCGAAAAGGACTTCGAAAAAGATGAAAAAACTAAATCGGTCACTCTGACTGAAGTAGGTAACGAAAGTGCCGAGGAACTATTGAGAAAAGCTCAACTTCTGCAGGAAGGGAATCTATACGAATATAATAATATAGCACTCGTTCACCATGTTAATCAGGCACTTCGCGCTCATAAATTGTTTGAGAGGGACACTGACTATATCGTGAAGGATAATAAGGTTATAATAATAGACGAGTTCACGGGTAGAATGATGGAAGGGCGTAGATACTCAGAAGGGTTACATCAGGCACTTGAGGCAAAAGAGGGCGTAGAGATAGAAAACGAAAATCAAACTTTAGCGTCGGTAACCTACCAAAATTATTTTAGAATGTATCCAAAATTAGCAGGTATGACTGGAACTGCTATGACTGAGGCTGGGGAATTTTCAGAAATTTATGACTTGGATGTTACTGCAATCCCTACAAACCTAGAATGCGTGAGAGATGATCAAGATGATGAAATTTATAGGACCACCGATGAAAAATATAAGGCGATTATAGACCTTGTAGCTGATTGTAAGTCCCGTGGCCAACCTGTCTTAGTTGGTACAGTGAGCATTGAAAAATCTGAGGTAATATCAGAACTATTTAAAAAAAATAAGATTGATCACAAAGTTTTAAATGCACGCTATCATGAGCAAGAAGCTTATATAATAGCGCAGGCGGGAGCTCCTGGATCTGTTACAATTGCCACAAATATGGCCGGAAGAGGCACCGATATACAGTTAGGTGGTAATTTAGATATGCTCAGTAGAGAAAAATTACAAAATCTTGGAGATGAAAAAGAAAAGGAAAAGGTCCTATCCACCGTGAAAACAGAAGTGAATAATCACAAAACTGAGACAAAATCCGCAGGTGGCTTATTTGTAGTTGGTACTGAAAGGCACGAAAGCCGTAGGATAGATAATCAGCTTCGTGGTCGCTCTGGTCGACAAGGAGACCCAGGCGGCTCGCGCTTCTTCTTGTCTTTGGAAGATGATCTTTTAAGAATTTTTGGCTCAGAAAGAATGGATGGAATGCTCCAAAAGTTAGGATTGGAGAAGGGTGAAGCAATTGTACATAGATGGATCAATAAAGCTCTAGAAAAAGCCCAACAAAAAGTTGAGGCTCGTAATTTTGAAATCCGCAAAAATTTACTTAAGTTTGATGATGTTATGAATGAACAGCGTAAGGTAATTTATGAGCAGAGAAGGGATGTGATGAATGCGAGCGACGTTTCGGATACAATTTTAGATATTCGAAGCAACGTTATCACTAATATTGTTTCAAAATGTATTCCAGAAAAGTCATATGCTGAACAATGGGAACTCAACTCATTACATGAGGAAGTATTGCGTATTTTTGGTTTAGACCTCCCAATTCAAAACTGGGCAAGCGAGGAAGGTGTCGCTGAAAGTGAAATTTACGACAGGATAGCAACTGCAGTGGATAACAAGATGACCTCAAAAAGTGAAAGCTGGGGAGTAGAAATAATCAAAGAAATTGAAAAAAGCCTTTTACTTCAGGTTCTCGACCAAGTTTGGAAGGAACATTTGCTATCTTTAGACCACCTGAGGCAGGGTATTGGGCTGCGGGCTTACGCTCAACAAGACCCACTAAATGAATACAAATCGGAAGCATTTGAGATGTTTAACCAAATGCTGAACGAATTAGATGAGAGGATTACAACAATATTAAGTAATATTGAATTGCAAGTTAAAGACGCAGAAACCATAGAGATTTATAGTAAAACAGATACTAAAAACCTGGAATATAGACAGGATAGTTTACCTGCGGACTTGGATGACTTGACCTACCCCTCAGAGGACGATGCACCAGCCCCCTATACCACCCCCCTACCACTCAAGTCTAGAAAGGGTGCCGACATTATTGACCCAGAAGACCCAACTACATGGGGAAAAGTTGGAAGAAACTCACCCTGTCCGTGTGGTTCAGGTAAAAAGTTTAAACACTGTCACGGAAAATATTAATAATTTCATTTACACTTGAACAAATAGTCAAGGTACCATTGTGTTAGACAGTGGGTGTTTATTCTCGACCAAAATCTTGAGTCTCTCATCAAGAACGTGAGTGTAAATTTGTGTTGTTGAAATATCGGAATGACCAAGCAATTCTTGTATAGACCTTAAATCTGCGTCATTACCTAACATATGTGTAGCAAATGAGTGCCGAATAATATGGGGGGAAATTTTTGACCTTTGAATTCCTGATCTCTGTAACAATCTATTTAATATTTTAGCAAAACCGTCTCGGGTAAGGTGACCCAAAACTCCATGGGAAGGGAATAAAAACACACTATTTTTTAGGGTATTATCACCCCTTCTATCTTCGCTTAGATATTCCATTAAAGTCTCTCTGGCAATATCATTAAGAGGCAATAATCTCTCTTTTTTTCCTTTACCAATAACTGTTAAGAATCTTCTATCCCGAGAAATAGAGCCTAGTTGCAAGCTAACTAATTCGCTGACCCTCATACCTGTTGCATATAATATTTCAATAAGTGCAGTATCTCTTAACCTATTTAAATTTGGTTCTTCTCTAACAACAGATAATAACTGGCTCACCTCATCCTTACTTAGAATTTTTGGAAGAGATTTTTGTATCTTTGGCGAATCTATATATTTTGTTGGATTATCATTCCTCACACCCTCCAAATAAAGAAAGGAATAAAATTGCCTAATTACCGATAGCATCCGAGCTCTTGTCTTTGTAGTTTTATTATCTAGATACATTTCCGCCAGATACTGTTTTAGAGAGTTCTCAGTGGCATTCTCGAGGGAACTATTCCGCTCAAGTAAGTATTTACTAAGCGACTTGAGATCCGTTTGATAAGCTAATGCAGTATTCTCAGCAACACCCTTCTCAAAGTTTAGCATGTCTAAAAAATTAGAGATGACAACCATAAAAACTCCAAATTATATTGCCCTTACATTATAAACGCGGTCACCGTTTACTCTAAATGTCAAAGACCAGTTGCAAGGGCGGCCTCTAAAGCTATCACCCTAGCCTCGTTATTTAGGCCTAGCTTATTCATACTAAATAGTATTTTCTGCAATAAAATATTACTTGTATCATCGGGACCGTTTTCTCCCATAGCTATAAGAAATAATAAAATTGCTTCACCCAAACTTCCGTTCTGAACAGCCCTATCAATGGACTCCCAGATAGCTATGTAAGGCCCTATAGTTGACACTCGGGCGCTATTAACAAGCTCGTCCCAGTAACTATCTGGAATTTCATACCCAAGACCATATACCAAGGTATAAAGTCTCATCACTTTAGGAAGATCTAATTCTTCATTATTGCTGGCATTGATATTACTAATTTTAGTTGTAGCACTGCGCCATTCCTGTAACATTTCAGGATTCCATTGCCCATCATCTATCGCACCGGAGATTAATGCTAGAGGCCGCGAATATGAAAGGATGTTTTTAACGTCAATATTCGTGCTATCCATTGACCCATAAAATTCAAACCATTTAACTACAAGATCAATTTCCCCAGCTGATAGCAAAGCACGAATTGCTTCTTTACCAAACCAACTAATTTCTTCGCTTGGCTGCAAACCCTTTAATACCGGCAAGTAAACCCGCGCACTTGAACTGTAGTGACCAGTTTCCATTGCTAAAGCTAGCGCCTTTGAAATGATTTTAGCTGTTTCATGAGGGGAACTTTCAACTAGGGCTTTTCTATAAAAAAGTGCTCTTTGCCGTGAACCAAGTTTATCACCAGCATCCAAAGTAGAGGTATCCTCTGCTGTTTCAGAAAATGCAACACCAGCGTATAGCTGCCTGAGTAATTCAGTCTTTAAAACACCCAAAGCTTCCGCCTTCTCCGCCGCTTTAAGTCTTACCTCAGGCCTGGCATTGGGACTTATTGCAATAGTTCTCAATATGGCTGGGTTGTTAGAGAAAACAACATCATCGGGCAGCTCTGCTTTAGCTACCCTCGCCATTGCAAAATAAAGTGGCTCTGGATCCACGAGACTTTTTACATTGTATTTTTGCAAACCAGAAATTTGGTTTAAGAGACCATGAAATATTGGAGTTGACTCCCCAGTCTCTCTTAAAAGAGAAGCACCAAGCGCAGCTTTCTCAGCTTCACCTGCTAACGACTGACAAAATATAAACGCTTTTTGCCAGTAAGAGGTATCAATTTTTCTAACTTGGCTGGAAACTAGACTACATACCCTAGCGTTATCATTTAACATAAATAGCGCATCAGCTTCAGCCCTCAGCATTTTATCATCAAACATCTCTGGGGGTATCTGGCTCATCAACTCAGCAGCTTCTTTAATGTAACCCATTGAAATAAGAAGTCTAATACGACTATTCAATAATGAAGAAAGCTTGTTGTTAACTGAGTCACTTCCAGGAACTTTCGCCCTACTCAATAAGACCCTAAGAGTTAACTTTCTTAGAGCGGGGGACTTGCTATTAACTGGCAACATGCTTATCAATTTTTCAAGTTTTTTACGACTAATACCCTCCCATATATTTTCGGGTAGACCTCCAGTTCGGGGGCTAAGGAGACCAACTGAATCCACACTTACTGAATTTAATTTTTCTACACTTACTCCAACCTCCCTAACATCGCCAGATGATGGAGTTAATTCTTTTACATTTGACTTGGATTTAATTATCACTGGTTTTGATAAGCCATTTGACTCTGATGACGGTTGGTTAGGACCTTTACCTGGTCTCAATTTTACTGGATTTATGGTTTGATTGGTGTTCCCAACCAAACTCTGAGAACTAGTCTGAGCAATTTGCAAATCAGTAAAGGTTTTTTCAGCTTCAGCTGGTTGCCCCCCGCCAGAGATCCCAAGAACTACAAGTGAATATAAGAGCGAAACAAAAAAAACTCTTTTTAATTTTATAACTTTACCGAGATAGCAGACTATCA
Source organism: Alphaproteobacteria bacterium MarineAlpha3_Bin7 (assembly GCA_002937995.1). Classification (GTDB taxonomy): domain Bacteria; phylum Pseudomonadota; class Alphaproteobacteria; order Rhodospirillales; family UBA2165. The sequence continues at coordinate 7,285 of PTLG01000033.1, forward strand.
ACTTTAATTGTCCTTTCTACTTTTTCTTCAGGAACCGGCAAATCCCAAACAGTAACAACAATAAAAGAAGCGGTTACAACAAGAAGTAGTATTGCAATAAACACACCAAGGGAGCTTTTCATATTTCACCTATAAATATTTTTAGGTTTAACATATAAATAACATAGTAATTATCTGGTATTAACAATAAAACACTACTAAAGGTATAATATATTGAAGAAATATGGCAAATTCCTTAATAGCGTAAGTATAGCATCGTTATCTTATAGTATTTTGTGCCACAAAATTATACACAAAATAACGTATAAAAAAAATTATAGAGCACAATCAATGGTCAATTATGATTAATATAAAGGGAACGGATGGGATAAACATCGGCAACAAGAAGTTTATTGTCCTAGTTGGTTTAATGGGTTCTGGCAAAACTTCCTTGGGTAAAGCTATAGCAAAATTGTTGAACCTCCCTTTTCTTGATAGCGACTTGGAAATTGAGAAAATCTCTGGAAAAACTATTAAGCAATTATTTGATGGCCCAGGAGAAGCAGTATTTCGCCAAATTGAAGAGAAAACTATAAAAGATATATTAAATGGTAATCCTGTTGTGCTTGCCACTGGTGGAGGGGCAGTGACTAGTAAAGGCACTACCACTCTTATTAATCAAAAAGCATTATCAATATGGCTAAAAGCAGATATAGACTTACTTCATCGAAGAACTTTGGGCAGAAAACATCGCCCACTATTAACCCATGAAAATTCGCTAGCTACGCTAAAGAAATTGGCAAATAGTCGAGAAAAATATTATAAACAATCAGATATTACATTTCAGATTAGAGACGAAAAAATTTCATTGTCTGCCAAAAGACTTTTAGAAAGTATAAACAATTTTAATCAAGAGTAATTAGGGCAATATTGTAAAATGGGTAACTCAAAAAAATTATCAGTAGAATTGAAAGAGAGGAGTTATGAAATCATAGTGGGTGATGATCTCATTAAAACGGCTGGCCAGAAAATAGAAAAAACTATTTCTGGAAAAGATATAATAATTATCAGTGATAAAAATGTAGCGAAATACTATTTAACAGAACTAAGAAAATCATGCGAAAATGCTAAATTAAGTTGCCGGGAAATTATTCTTCCACCTGGAGAGAACACCAAAACTTTTAGGCAACTTAATCTATTAGTTGAAAGACTACTATCCATGGGAATTAGTAGGACGACAACACTGATTGCTCTTGGCGGAGGGGTCGTAGGCGATATTACCGGTTTTGCGGCTTCAATTCTCCTGAGAGGAATTAATTTTGTTCAAGTTCCAACTACCCTTTTAGCTCAAGTCGATAGCTCGGTTGGGGGTAAAACTGGCATTAATTCTAGTCAAGGGAAAAACTTAGTTGGGGCCTTTTATCAACCTAAACTTGTCATAGCTGATGTTTCAACTCTAGATACACTGCCAAAAAGACAAATCCTGGCTGGATATTCTGAGATAGTAAAATATGGACTGATTAATAATTTAACGTTTTTTAAATGGCTTGAGAAAAAAGGCACAGAAGTATGCAGTGGAAGGAAAGAGTCTCAAATTAAAGCTATTGTTGAGAGCTGCAAAATGAAATCAGGGTTTGTTTCGAAAGATGAATTAGAGAATTCAAAACGAACTTTGCTAAATTTAGGGCATACCTTTGGTCACGCCATTGAAGCGCAAACTGGTTTTTCCAACAAAGTATTGCATGGCGAAGCGGTAGCAATTGGTCTTAGTCTTGCCTTCGAGTTATCTGCTAAGCTAGGTTTGTGCTTAGTCTCAGACGTTAAGAGGATACAAGCTCATTTTAAATTAATAGGACTACCGTTCAAATTAAGTCAGCTATTGGACAAAAATTGTGAGCCAGATAATCTAATCGAATTTATGAAAAATGATAAGAAAAACAAGGATGGGAAATTAACACTTATCCTAGCAAGGGGTATTGGCAAAGCTTTTGTTACAAATGAAATTAATTATTCCGATGTTAAACCCATAATAAGTTCGTCCTTAAAATAATTTGTTTTTTTATCACCACGCTAAAATAGATAGGGCCCAAAATGTTTGAAACTACTCTTTTAATTACTCTGTTTTCAATAATAATTTTATTGATACTCTCTGCATTTTTTTCAGGAACAGAAACCGCTCTAACAGGTGCCTCTGAAGCTCTAATGCATCAATTAGAGAAAACGGGTAATAAAAAAGCTAAGATTGTTAATAAACTTCGAAGTGAAAAAAGTAATCTCATTGGCACAATCCTAATAGGCAATAATTTGGTAAATATACTGGCATCTGCCCTAGCTACCAGTCTATTCATATCTAACTTTGGGGAAACTGGGGTTATATATGCCACTATCGTGATGACTACTTTAGTAGTAATGTTTGCTGAAATTCTTCCAAAAACTTATGCACTTCAAAATTCTAATCGATTAGCATTGAGTATAGGAAGCATAATACAGCCGATAATATTTTTGTTTAGCCCGCTTACAAAATCTACTAATTTTATCCTTAGAATCACTTTCTCAATTTTTGGATTAAAGCTTCAGAGTACTCAAGGCCTAATAAATAGAGTAGATGAGCTCAGAGGTGCAATTGAACTACACAAGGGAGAAAATGAATCGGTCAGTCACGAACGCGCTATGTTAAAAAGTGTCCTTGACCTCTCTGAGGTCGAAGTTGGAGAAATAATGGTGCATAGAAAGACTGTATCGATGATCAATGCTGATGATTCTCCCGAGGTAATACTATCCCAAGTGCTAGCTAGCCCCTTCACTAGACTACCCATATGGAGAGATAATATAGACAATATAATTGGCGTCCTTCACGCTAAAGAAATTTTAAGAGCTATAAACGATAACTTTGGAGATATTAAGGGTATAAACGTTCCAGAATTAGCTACTCCACCACGGTTTATTCCCGAAACAACTCGTTTACTTGATCAACTGCAATCATTTCGTGACCGTCACGAGCATTTTGCCCTCGTGATCGACGAGTATGGAAGCCTTTTGGGTGTCGTGACAATGGAAGATATATTAGAAGAAATTGTTGGAGATATATCGGATGAACATGATATTGGTATTTCTGGCCTTAGAAAACAAACTGATGGCTCGTTTTTAGTAGATGGGAAATATACTATAAGGGATTTAAATCGTCAGTTAGATTGGCTACTTCCTGACGAAGAAGCTGCAACAGTAGCTGGTCTAGTTCTTCATGAGGCGAGAATAATCCCAGATGTAGGGCAAACCTTCATATTTCATGGAGTGAGATTTGAAATACTTAAGAGACAACGTAACCAAATTACTTTGTTAAAAGTACGAAAATGGGATTGAAAGATATACTATTATTGAACTTAATTTATTTCACTTATGAATTAAGATGAAAACTTGATAATGCAACTCTCTAAGGCAAGCAAACGTAAACATATACATACCCGAAGGATTGAATGCCTTGGTTATGAGAGGGATGATGGTTTATGGGATATTGAGGGACAAATAACAGATACGAAGACCTATAGTTTTGAAAATGAAGATAGGGGAAAAGTTGAAATTGGAGAGCCAGTTCACAACATGTTAGTACGTCTAACAGTCGATGATAACCTGATAATCCAAAAAGCCGAGGCAATAACAACTTTTTCACCCTTTAATATTTGTCCTAAAATTTCAAATACTGTTGAGACACTCAGGGGCCTTAAGATAAGTACTGGTTTTACAAAATCTGTTAAAGAGCGAATTGGTGGCACAAGTGGATGCACGCATATTACCCAGTTGATTACTGGCCCGCTGGCTACAACGGCCTATCAAACAATTACTCCCCTCCTTTTTGCAAGGAAGAAAAAACGGAGAGGATTAGGAAAACCCTCAATTATAGACACTTGTTACGGCTGGGCTGCAAATGGGCCTATAGTAAAGAGAATTTGGCCTAAATATTTCAATAAAACCCAAAAATAACTTTACCTAAGAAAACAAAGAATTATTGTCTAGTAATCATTGGGTTTGTGTTCACCCTGATTAACTATAAAACGTTGATACTTAATCTATTTACTTGATGTTGATAAGCTAACTATGACTAAAATTAAGCCCAATAAAAGCCAAGGACAGTGCTCATGGGTGGGATGTACGGAAGATGCCTATTATAAGGCACCTTTATCGCAAAAACAGCTAAGGAAGTATCAATTCTTCTGCCTAAAGCATATTAGAATATATAACCAAAACTGGAATTATTATCAGGGAGTTTCTATATCAGATGCTGAAAAAATATGGAAATCTGATGTAACCTGGGGGCGCCCCTCATGGCCCTTAGGGACCAGCCACTCCTCAAGTTATTCCCATTCAAGTGCCAAAACTTTTTATTCCAATTTCAAAGACATTTCTGGAGAACAAAAAGACATATTAGACGGTAAAAGAAATGAGCATTGTATTTCTCTAAACGAGGAAAATGCCCTAAAAACCCTTGATTTAAGTTTACCGTTTAAAAAAAATCAGTTAAAAGCCCGTTACAAATCTCTGGTAAAGAAACATCACCCTGATAGGAATAATGGAGATAAATTATCGGAAGAAAAATTTAAGACAGTGACCGAGGCGTATCATACAGCATTAAGTCTATATTCACGAATATTAATAAGTTAGTACAAATCTAAAAACATACCTAAGGAGATGTGGTTTGAGTGGAACTAGTAAAAAGCGCAAAGATGATATCGAATTCCCATTAGTGAAACCGGATGTAACTAAATCAATCCGAGAGCTATTTGATATCGATAGCGACATGAAAGTACCTGCCTTTTCAAAAGGAAATGATTACGTGCCGTTAATAGACAAAACATATTGTTTTGATGAGGAAACTACTATGGCAATCTTGGCAGGATTCTCACATAATAGGCGGGTTATGGTTCAGGGCTATCACGGAACTGGAAAATCCACTCATATTGAACAAGTAGCCTCTAGGCTAAATTGGCCTTGCATTAGAGTAAATCTAGATAGTCACATAAGTAGAATTGATTTAGTGGGAAAAGATGCAATTGTTTTAGAGGACGGGAAGCAAGTTACTACCTTTAAGGAGGGAATTCTTCCGTGGTGTTTGCAAAACCCTACCGCTTTAGTTTTTGATGAATATGATGCTGGAAGGCCAGATGTTATGTTTGTTATACAAAGGGTCCTAGAAGTCGACGGAAAGCTTACATTGATGGACCAAAGTAAAGTAATACAACCCCACCCGTTTTTTAGAATGTTTTCAACTTCAAATACAGTTGGTCTAGGGGATACAACTGGTCTCTATCACGGAACACAACAAATAAATCAAGGGCAAATGGATAGATGGAATATAGTTACTACACTAAATTATTTAGATAGAGACGTTGAGGCTCAAATAGTATTATCAAAAGTTCCTTCATATGATAACAAGGAGGGTCGCAATACCATAAAAAAAATGGTTGAACTGGCCGATCTAACTCGAAATGGTTTTATGACTGGTGATATATCAACGGTTATGTCTCCAAGAACGGTTATTATCTGGGGAGAAAATACACAAATATTTAACGATATTGGGTTTGCGTTTAGGTTAACATTTCTCAATAAATGCGATGAGATAGAAAGGCCAATAGTTGCGGAATATTATCAACGTTGTTTTGGCCAGGAACTTCCAGAATCTGCTGTAAATGTGACACTTAGATAGAAAAAACAATAGCTGTGGAAAGCGATCAAGATAACCAAAACTTAGTAAAGAGAGTAACCGAAGCAACTCTCAAAGCAATTTCCTCACGTACAGACGTCGAGGTTACTTTTGCACCAGGAGGTCGAGGAATTTCGAGGGCTTCTGACAGGATTGAAGCTAGACTTCCTATACCAAATAGAGAATTACAGCCTGAGCAACTGACACTACTAAGAGGCGAAGCTGATGCTTCGGCACTAAGATTGCGTTACCATGACCCAGATTTGTTTAATAAACAAAGGCCAAATTCCCAAGTAAGTGCTCGACTTTTTGAAGCTGCTGAACAAGCGAGAGTAGAAGCTATTGGCTGCGGTCAGTTAGCAGGACTTGCCGTAAACCTTGCAGAATATCAAGAGGCAACATGCAGAAGTCTGGGGCATCATCTTGTAGAGGAAAAACTTGATGAACACATTCCAGACGCTGTTGCCCTTATATTGCGAGAGCGCCTAACTTCCCAACCAGTTCCCCCGTCATCTAAAAAATTAGTCGATCTATGGAGACCCTGGGTAGAGGAAAATATTAGCGATAAACTTGATAACCTACAAAAACACTTAACTGACCAAGAGTCTTTCGGCACTAATTTACAAGACATTCTTGAGGACTTACAGCTACCTAGCAATACTGATGTAGATGACGAAACTTCAGAAAGTAGTGAACAAGAACAAGATAACGATCAACAAGCCGAGTCTGAAGACGAAGACAATCAAGATCCGGATATGGATCTTCAGGAGGACGGCAGCGAACAATTTGAGTTTTCTGACCAGGATTCGACAGATGAAATTGAAGATCTGATAGAAACTGACGATATTGAGGATGCCCCAGATGCAACTTCAGAAGGAGAGACCAAACGGCCTGACTCAGAAAATGAGAGATCCCAGCCATATTCTGCTTTCTCTACCCAATTTGATGAAATAGTTGTCGCTGAGGAATTATGCGATCATGATGAACTGTCACGATTACGACTACAATTAGACCAACAACTCGCTAATATGCAAGGAGTTGTCTCTAGGTTAGCTAACAGGCTTCAGAGGAAGCTCATGGCCCAGCAACAAAGGTGGTGGGAGTTCGATCTAGAAGAAGGTTTTCTAGACTCGGGACGTTTACCAAGGGTTGTTGTTAACCCTTTATACCCTTTATCATACAAAATTGAAAAAGAACATAATTTCCGGGATACTATTGTAACCTTGCTAATTGATAATTCGGGTTCGATGAGGGGAAGGCCAATATCAGTAGCAGCGATGAGTGCGGATATTATCTCAAGAACCCTTGAGAGATGTGCCGTAAAAGTTGAGGTCCTTGGCTTTACCACTCGAGCATGGAAGGGTGGAGAAGCAAGAAACCAATGGGTGGCCGCTAACAAACCTAATAACCCTGGTCGATTAAATGACCTAAGACACATAATTTATAAAGCAGCTGATGCGCCCTGGAGACGAAGCCGGCGAAATCTTGGACTAATGTTAAGAGAGGGTCTATTAAAAGAAAATATTGATGGAGAGGCATTAATGTGGGCCTATAATCGACTCGTTAATAGACCGGAACAAAGACGAATACTGATGGTAATATCTGACGGTGCTCCAGTCGATGATGCTACTCTTTCCGTAAATCCTGGCAATTATTTGGAAAAACACTTGAGACAGGTAATAAAATTTATCCAAAGCCGAACACCTGTTGAAATTACAGCCATAGGGATAGGACATGATGTTACAAGATATTATGAACGAGCCGTTACTATTAACGATGCTGAAGAGTTGGGTGGCACCATGATGCAGAACCTGACAGAACTATTTGATGAGGAAACAACTTATCGCAAAAGATGAGAATAAAATAACCCTAGTTATGCTGAGGCCTTACCTTTAATCCTTAATATCTGCTTCCTTAACTTTAGAGCCTGCTCAGCAAGACCACTTGCTGGTTGTGAAAGTAGGTATTGATCGAAACCACCACTTTTTTCGATAGATCTTAATGTTGAAATAGCCAACTTTAGACGAAGAGGACCAAGGCTCTCGCTCAAAACTGTCATTCTTTGCACGTTAGGCAAAAACCGTCTGCGGGTCTTATTGTGAGCATGGCTCACATTGTTACCCGTCAGAATACCCTTACCAGTTATATCACACTTTCTAGACAATTTTTAGCTCCAAAGTTACCTAATATGCCGTGTTTTAGAACCCAACTCAGGGGTGGTCAAGTCTACTTTAAAAAATACTTCACCCGATCTAACGGGCCTTGTTTATATCACCGTTATCAAAAGAAACAACTACTTAGATAATCTCATCAATAATAGTTGTGAAGGTAGGACTGGGCCTCATAGCAATTTCCACCTTTTCTTTTTGCGTATCATAGTATCCGCCCAAATCTATAGTTTGACCTTGGGCAGATAACAGCTCATCTGTAATTGACTGCTCGGCAGCCCATAATTTTTTATATATGGATAAAAATTTGTCTTGGAGCTCTTTATCTTCGTCTTGTTTCCCAATCTCTTGGGCCCAATATAGTGCAAGATAAAAATGACTACCCCTATTATCAATTTCACCTAATTTTCGACTTGGAGACTGTCGTTTATCAAGTAATTTTTCTATTGCCCTATCTAAGGTATTGGCGAGAATTCCAGCCCTAGTATTATTTTTGTCTTCTCTAACAAATTCTAGAGAGGCAGCAATTGCACAGAATTCTCCAAGAGAGTCCCAACGGAGATGACCTTCACTTATCATTTGTTGCACATGTTTGGGAGCGGATCCCCCAGCTCCCGTTTCAAACATTTTACCACCATTCATCAAAGGAACTATTGATAACATTTTGGCACTGGTACCTACCTCCATAATTGGAAATAGATCAGTAATATAATCTCTTAACACATTGCCAGTGACAGACACTGTGTCCTCCCCCTTGGCAATATACATAAGGGAAGAACGAGTAGCTTCGCGGGGGGACATTATCTCAATTTTAAGATCATCCGTATTATAATCTTCTAAATACTGATGAACCTTCTTTATTAGTTCTGCATCATGACTACGCATCTGATTAAGCCAAAATATTGTAGCAGCCCCCGTACTGCTGGCCCTATCCACTGCTAGCTTTACCCAATCTCTAATGGCGGTGTCACGTGTTAAACACATTCTCCAAATATCACCATCTTCAACATTTTGTTCTATTATCTTACTCCCATTTGCATCTATTATAGAGATTGCGCCCTTACCACTTCCAACAAAGGTTTGTGGGTGTGAGCCATACTCTTGGGCTTTTTTAGCCATAAGTCCAACATTTGAAACCGTACCCATTGTAGAAGGATCAAAGGCCCCATTTTCTTTACAGAATTCAATTGTCTCGTCGTAAAGTGCTGCATAACTGCTGTCTGGGATAACACATTTAGCATCTCTCTCATTGCCGTCATTATCCCAACCCTTACCCCCGCCTCTAATTAAGGCTGGCATAGATGCATCTATAATAACATCACTGGGAACATGTAAATTAGTTATGCCCCTAGTTGAATCGACCATGTATAGATCTGGCCCCTCATCCATACAGTCTTGAATATCTTTTTTGATCTCAGACTGAAGGGGTTCATCTAATGTTTCTACTTTTTCAAGCAACTCCCCCAATCCATTCTTTGGTTCGACACCAATCTCTGCAAATAAAGTATCGTACTTGCTAAAGACTTTATCAAAAAATACGCTTACAACATGACCAAAAATTATAGGGTCCGACACCTTCATCATTGTAGATTTCAAATGCAATGAAAATAATATCCCTTTGTTCTTGGCGTCTTCAATTTGATTAGTAATAAATTGCCTCAGAGCTTTTTTCCTCATCATTGTAGCATCAACTACGTCACCCGCCTCCAACTTTATATTATCCTTTAAGACTTCAACTTTTCCATTTTCAGAAACAAACTGAATAGAAACCAAGCCAGCAGACTTTTCACTAACTGTAACCGAAGTTTCATTTGAGAAGAAATCATCTTCACCCATCGTAGATACATGAGTTTTTGATTCACTGCTCCAATTGCCCATTGAATGTGGATTCTTTTTTGCAAACTCTTTGACTGCATAAGGCACTCGCCTATCTGAGTTTCCCTCTCGAAGCACGGGATTTACCGCACTACCTAATATCTGCAGATAAATATCCTTTATATTTTGCTCTTCAGCCGTCTCCGGGCTCTCAGGATATTCTGGAACATTGAAACCGTGGTCTCTAAGTTCAGCTATCGCTGAATTTAACTGAGGAACCGAGGCACTAATATTAGGTAACTTAATAACATTTGCACCAGGTGATTTTACTATTTCTCCCAGCAGGTTTAAATCATCTGGCCTTATTTGGTCTTTACTTAAATAACTGGGAAATTTTGCCAAAATCCTGCCTGACAAAGATATATCTTTTAAATCAATTGTTATATTAGAGGATTTTAAAAAAGCTCTGATAATTGGAAGCAATGATCCACTTGCCAACTCCGGAGCTTCATCAACTTTTGTATAAATTATATCTGCACTGACCTTTTGATGTTTTTCTGCCATACTTTAAATCCCCTAAACCAGCAACATTTTTAGCTTGTTCTAAAATATTTTGATATCACAATAATAGAGTTATCTGCCTTTATGCCTTTTTGACATCCGACGTTTATAAAGAATGAAGGGACAATAAAGTTCAGAC
>PTLG01000034.1 GCA_002937995.1 Alphaproteobacteria bacterium MarineAlpha3_Bin7
GACGTATCCTAGGGCAATTGGCCTGCCCGGTTTGATCAATAGCTTCCAAAAATGTAGTTTCCCCAACTCATTTATTGCAGTTCTTACGTGATCCTCCTCCCCCATTGAAACTCCACCAGAAGTCAACAATAAATCATTATTTCTCGAGGCACTCCTTATTGACTCCCTTATAGCATCCTTATCATCAGGTAAAATTCCCATATCGTTAACCTTACACCCCAACTTTTTTAGCAGAGACATCAAACTATACCTATTTATATCGAAAATTTGAGCCGAATGAATTTTTTCTCCTGGATCACAGATTTCATCTCCCGTTGAAAAAATTGCTACTTTTAAAGGCGCCCTGACTTTAACCTTAGAATAGCCAATTGCTGCAAGCATTCCAATATCTTGCGGTCGAAGTCGCTTACCACAATTAATGACCGTATCTCCTTTCTTTACATCTTCGCCAGCTATCCTAATGTTAGCTCCTTTCATTTGTCCTTCAGGCAAGATAATTTTGTCTCCATCAACCACTACATCCTCGATCATAAAGATAGTATCTGGAGATAATGCTTCTGTTCTCTGGGGAATTGGAGCTCCTGTAAATATTTGAATGGCCGCGCCCCGCTCAGGATTTTCAATAAAGTTACCTCCAGCAACGGCCCTACCTCTAATAGGCAAAGTAGTGGTACCAGAGACGTTTAAATCATCATGGTAAATTGCAAATCCATCAACTGCTGAGTTGTTGTGAGGTGGAACATCAATACTAGAAACAATATCAGAAAATATGATTCGCCCCTCAGCTGATGCTAGTTTAACCTTTTCAGCTTTGCAGACTGATTCAATATTTTCTGAAAACCTTGCTACTGCCTCATTTAATGTAAGCATTTTTGCAGGTTGTGAAAAACAGTCGTTAAGCTTACCCATGAAACTACGGAACCCGAGTTGGTATTTGTAGTGTTGTTAATATAAATTCAGCTATTTCAATTTCACTGCTAAGTTGTAATTGAGGTACTTTTATGTTGTTCAACATTTCATCGCAAGCTACCGCTATAATATTTTTATCATCAGGTTGTAAAAGGGGCTTACCTAAAGAAGATCTATACACCTCGATTTTCGGATGAGGCTCCCATTTGAATCCCTCAACCAAAAGTAAATCAACTGTAGACATTCTTTTTATTAACTCGCTAAGAGGCGGCTCTCCCTCTTCGGGCAATTCATGCATTAATGCCCATCTATTTGCAGAACTAATTAACACTTCCCTGGCACCAGACTGTCGATGTTCGAATGAGTCTTTTCCCGGGCTATCTATATCAAAGGCATGATGCGCATGTTTGATTGTCGAGACAGTTAATCCCTTGCCTATAATTAGGGGTATTAATTTGACTATTAGTGTAGTCTTGCCACTTCCACTCCAACCTGCGAGGCCAAATATTTTCATCTGCTATTCTTTACAAAGGTTATCCAAACCCAAAAAAACTTAAAAACTCAATCTAAATTAGAGTCTAACTCATCAACACGCCGAAGCCCTGCTCTTAAATAATCATAACCTGTTATTATTGTAATAAAGGCTGCTAACCAAAGGCCTATTACACCAATTTCAGCTGTAGAAAGGGGGCCAAAATATGGACCAGCTGGTCCAACCAAAAGAAAACCAAGCGCAATCATTTGCAATGTTGTCTTCCATTGAGATAAACGACTAACTGGCATTGTGGTTTTAACACCTGCCAGAAATTCACGTAGTCCAGACACTAAAATCTCTCTACACAAAATAACCAAAGCTGGCAAAACAGCCAAACCTTCAATCCTATCAAACGCTAAAAGCATAACCAAAAGAGACCCAACTAGAAGTTTGTCCGCAATGGGATCCAAGAATCTCCCGAGCTCAGATTGTTGAGACATCAAACGTGCAACTAAACCGTCAATAAAGTCGGTTATACCAGCATAAACCAGAACACCTAGGCCTAACCAATTGCCAAGATCAGATTCAATATAGAATGTGGCTATCAGCAGAGGTATCACGCCAATTCGTGATAAGGTTAAAAGATTAGGCAAATTTGTGAGCATATTACACTTTTATCAAATTTAACTATCTGGTCGAAACCAATAATATATTTTCTTAGCAATAGATCTGCTAACACCCTCAACTGCCTCTAAATCTTGCAAACTGGCCTCAGATACAACCTTAGCTGACCCGAAATGATTTAGCAGCTGCCGCTTTCTCATCTTTCCTATACCATCGATACTGTCAAGAGGTGATTTTTGAATATTCTTTTCTCGCCTTTTTCTATGCGAGCCGATAGCAAAACGATGAGCTTCATCCCTCAACCTTTGAATAAAATACAGCACGGGATCTTTGTTATCCAAAATAACAGGATCCCGCCCAGTCATAAATATTTTTTCCTCTCCAGCGTTACGTTTAGGCCCTTTTGCGACTGCTATTAAATCAATATTTGATATAGCCATACTATCAAATACAGATTGAGCAGCACTCAATTGACCAAGGCCTCCGTCCACTATTATTAAATCCGGCCAACTGTAATCCGACTGATTTGAGGAATTAATGGGTTTAGCTTTTTTCAATCTCCGAGTGAGAACCTCGGCCATCATTCCATAGTCATCATTATTTAGTGCCACTGAAAAATTATTCCTAGTTTTTATATTGTATTTTCTATAAGAGTTTTTCTGGAACCCCTCTGGACCAGCAACTACCATAGCTCCTACGGGGTATGATCCAGAGATATGAGAGTTATCATATATTTCAATACGATTTGGTACTTTTGATAAACCCAATTTAGCCGCTAAGCCTTTAAAAAGAATTTGTTGAGAAGTTCGATCTGCTAGCCGTCTTGCAATTGCGTTCCGAGAATTTTCCTCAACAAACTGGATCATTTGCCGTTTAGCTCCACGTTTTGGACACTCTAACTTAACCGCATAATCGACCCTACTACTTAAAGCATCTTCTAAAACATTTTTTTGGTCTACAGGTTCATTTAATAAAATAATTTTTGGCGGCAAATGCCTTGAGTAAAATTGCCCTAAAAATGCTTCGATAATATCTTTCGGTCTGGAACCTGTTATTTGACTCGGATAGTATACTCGGTTCCCATAATTTCTTCCTGCTCTCACAAAAAATACCTGTATACATGCCTGACCCGACTCGATTGCAATCGCTATTAAATCTGCATTCTTAAGATTTTTACTTTCTAGACCTTGAGTAGACTGGACATTAGTTAAAGCTTTAATCCTATCTCTAACGAGAGCTGCCGTCTCAAAATCCAATGTAGCACTTAGCTCCTCCATCTCTAAGGCTAGTTCCTTTTGTATGCCTTGAGAATCACCATTCAGAAACGCTCTAGCTTGTCCCAATAATTTATCGTATTCCGCCTTACCGATTACACCAACACAAGGAGCTGAACACCGTTTAATCTGATACAACATGCATGGTCTGGTGCGAGAAGCAAACACCGAGTCAGAGCAAGACCTTAGTAAAAATATTTTTTGTAACATAGAAAGTGTAAAATCTACAGAACTCACCGAAGCAAAGGGTCCATAATACTCCGACTTATTTTTAAGAGACCCTCTGAATTTCAAAATTCTTGGATAATCATGTTCGTTTGTAACTAAAATATATGGAAAACTCTTATCATCTCTGAGGAGAATATTATATCGAGGACGATATTTTTTTATTAGATTAGACTCTAATAATAGTGCTTCTGACTCCGTTCGGGTGTTAACAAATTCCATTTCGGTAGTGAGTTCGATCATTCGCTTTATTCTATTAGATAAACGCCTGTAATTTTTGTAGTTGGAAACTCTTTTTTTGAGATTTTTAGCTTTACCGATGTAAAGAATTTCTTCCTCAGGACCGATCATCCTGTATACACCGCTAGTATTGGGTAATAAATCACAATACTTTTGGATTACTGAGACACCTCTTGAATTTTCCTTGGTTTCCATAATCTCCGCCGGGAAACACCCTTTTTTAGTCTAACTTATTATAAACATACAATTTAATTTTTTGCCAAACGAACTACTGATATTTTTGATAATGTACTGGCTAGTTTTAAGCTGTGAATAACTATGTTGATAACTGTTAGCCTTTTATTTTTTGTTTAATGATTTAAATACTTTAAAATTTTCTTTAAAAGCCTGTTAGATAAAATTATATACTTAAGCCTTTGTTTTCTATTAATTTATTTAATATAACTAATAATTTTCTATCACTAAATACATTATATTTTTGTATTATTATTTATTCTACAAATCATAATACCTGTGTAAAACTACCTACTAGAACCAAAAAAGTACATCAAAGCAATAGGTTGTTGTTTAGAGTTATTCACAAGACATTGAACCAATAATAAGTTTTCTTTTTCCAAATCAATTTTGATTAACGTCTCTAGATATTGTGACACCCGCACTGAGAGCCCCTTTTATTACCCCAGGCTTTTCTATCACAATTTTGATTCTCTTTATTCTTGGATCCTCCTCACAACAACTAACTATGCGTTCAGCAAAGGTCTCAATCAAATTCATATGGCCTCGAGATGCTATTGATCTTATTTTATTTGCTATCTCCTCATAACAAACTGCAAAGTCTAGTTTGTCACCAAAAGAAGGGATATTTTCTACGTTTAACTCTAAATTTAGCAAAAGCTTTTGGGGCCGCTTTTTCTCGTGTTTGTGAACACCTATTGAACAGATAACTTCAAAATCCTTTAAAAAGACCTGCTGTATTATCGTTTCAGATTTATTCATTATTCCTCTGATTTTTCATTTGTTTCAGGGATAGACCAGCCTAAATGTTGACCAGAGTCGATAGTTATCATTTGGCCTGTCATTGAGGGCGTTGCCAAAATAAATAATACTGCGTCAACAATCTCACTTGGTGCAACTGATTTTTTTAGGGGGGTAGCCAAGTATTGTTGCTTAAATTGTTCCGGGTCCTGACGACTAGAGGGAAGAGTTGGACCGGGACTAACGGCATTCACCCTAATCTCTGGTGCTAAACTCATGGCTAGAGTTTGGGTTAAAGTCCATAAGGCTGATTTGCTAATAGTATACGAGCTGAAGAATGGGGTCAGGTTCAACACCCTTTGGTCAATAATATTAATGATATTTTTTCTTTCAGCCGATTTTCCCTGAACTACCATTGCTTGACTTAAAAAAAATGGGGCCTGCAAATTTACTTGCATATGCGAGAGCCAACTATCTAACGATGCTGTTTCTATATTGTCTTGCTCAAAAACTGATGCATTATTTATAAGACATGTAACATTTCCCAATTTATCACAAATATTTGGTATTAACGATTTAACCTCCTTTTCATCTCTTAAATCAGCACAAAAAATTTCAGCCTCACCCCCCAATTCTCTTATATCATTAGCTGTTACTTGGGCATTTTTATGAGACTGACTATAGTGTATTGCTACTGACCAACCTACCCGCGACAACCCCAAGGCAACTTCCCGTCCTATTCTTGACCCAGCTCCAGTTACTAGAGCGATACCACTATCCTTGTTGTTATTTTTAGTCATTTTTTCCCTATATATTCGAAACAAAATCAAAAATATTTCTTACATCAGTTGCTATTGCAAAAATATAAAGCAAGTAAAGAAGCAAAAACATAGAAGCAAAAGCTCTACCAAGACCCCTAATCCATCGAAACATAAATGGCAACAATAAGATCACAGAGAAGAGCATAACCCACATATCAAATTGTAAAACTCGACTTGGTATTTCTAAATGGTCTATCAATCCCATTAGGCCAACTATACCCACAATATTAAAAATATTGCTCCCAACTATATTTCCAAATGCCAAATCTGTCTCTTTACGAAATGCCGCAACCCCTGACGCTGCTAACTCTGGTAAGGAAGTGCCAATTGCTATGACAGTAAGACCAATTGCAACTTCACTTATTTGAAAAGACCTGGCAATTTGCACACCATTATCTATTAGCAGTTCAGAACCAACAGCTAACCCAGCAAAACCCATAAAAACACAGATCACCGTATTTAACTTGGATTGAGGTATTAAGCTGAGCTCTTCAACTTCCGAAGTAGGAGTTTTATCATCTCTTAAATTAGCACCTGACAAGTATCCAGAACCCCTCAAATAACTATAAATCATAAATATTATGAATATCCCTATGAGTAAAATACCATCATTAAAATCAATATTATGATTTAGAGAAAAGATTATGAATAAACTGGAAGCAAAAGTAAGAACAACCCAATCAAGCCACAAACTTTTGTTTTCCGATTTTATTGGATAAATTAAACCAGACACCCCTAAAATAAGTAGTATATTTGCTATATTACTCCCAACTAAATTTCCCAGCGCCAAACTGGGCACCCCTGAGACAGAAGCATTTATTGATACAATTAATTCGGGTGATGACGTCCCAAATGCAATCACCGTCATCCCTATTACCAATTTAGATATATTAAATGATTTTGCGAAGGAAACCGCTCCCCTGACTAGTAATTCCGCACCACCAAGTAGGATTATAAAGCCCAAAACTAGTAAAACATAAATCATAATAAGAGCTTAGTCCTCAATATACCAATCCTAGGAAGCACGATATTAAATTTGAAACGTTACAATATATACTATTTTTCACGGGTACTAGTTTAAGGGGGTTTTACTCATGATCCAATGGGCCTTATACTCAGTATTAACTAGAACAGCAACTAAATGGTTAATATTATGGATAACAATGAATTTTTAGAACCTGGATCATTCGTAGACTCTGATCATGAAAGAGTTATCAAATTCGCTAAAGAATTTGTAGGTGATAAGACAGATGTTCTATCCAAAGTTTTAAACCTTTACTACGCTGTGAGGGATGAAATTAGGTATGACCCATACCTTCCCGTAGCAAAAGTGGAGAGTTATAGGGCTAGTGATGCCGTTATAACTGGAAAAGGCTGGTGTGTGCCAAAATCTGCCCTTCTAGCTGCCTGTTGTCGTATAAACAAAATACCAGCTCGTCCAGGCTACGCAGACGTAAAGAATCATCTGGCTACTGACAGATTATTGGATCTATTGGGAACAGATCTTTTCGCCTGGCACTCCTATTGTGAAATCTACATTGATGGAAATTGGGTTAAGGCAACGCCAGCTTTTAATTCTTCGCTATGTGAAAAATTTGGTTTAAAACCGCTCGAATTTGATGGTAGGAATGACTCCTTATTCCATGAATTTGATAAAGCTGGGAATAAACACATGGAATATATAGAAGACCGCGGTACATATTTTGATGTACCTTTTGATAAAATTATAGATACGTTTAAGGAAATTTATAAACCTGGATATATCAATGGAGCTGGGGGTGATTTCTTTTCAGAGGCTGAAAGTTCAAAATAAATCATAGCCATTGGCTAAATTTAAGTAGGGAAAATTAAGATGGAAGAGATTTTTATTCAAACTGAAGAACAAAGAGCTATATTAGAGACTGTTAAAAAGTTCGTTGACGACTCAATTCTTCCAAGGGCGGCCGAACTTGACGCAAAAATTAAACCTGAAGATGGGTTTTCATGGGAAATAATCGAGGAAGCAGATAAACTTGGATTAAGAACCATGACGCTTGAGGAACAATATAATGGTTTTGGGGCAGACTCTCTGACTACGGCTATGGTTGTGGAAGAATTAGCAAAGGGCGATTTGGGAATTTCGGTTGTAATGGCTCAAACCCTAAAACTAGCTCAAATCATGGACAAAGCCCTCAATGACGAACAAAAGGCCCGTGTATTGCCGGAAGTAGCGTCGGACCCACGTTGCCTACTTGCTATTGGGATTACAGAACCTGACAACGCTTCTAATTATTTTTTACCTTATCCTTCTTCCTTCAGAACTACAGCTGAAAAAACAGACGGAGGGTGGGTTGTTAATGGAATGAAACACTTTATTTCCAATGGTAATACAGCCCGATTTTATTTACTATTTGTTCAGACTCTTAAGGGTGTTGGTTTAGCGGAAGGTAGTACCTGTTTTTTGTTGGAAAGAGGGCACGAGGGGTTTTCGATCGGGCATGTTCACGACAAGATGGGAGAGAGACTTGCAAACAATGCTGAATTAATTTTTCAAGATTGTTTTATTCCAGATGAAAATGTTGTTGGAGAACCACACAAGGGTTTTAGTGTGCTTGCTAATTTTTTTCCACAGTCTAATGCTTACGCGGGTGCAAGTATTACCGGCGTAGCAGAAGCCTGTTTTGCTAAATCAGAAGAATGGGCAAAAATTAGAGTGCAAGGTGGAAAACCGCTGATTCAGCACGACGGTATAAGGGCCCAACTTGCAGAAATGAGAATGTTGATAGACGCCTCTAGATCCTATATTCACCGGGCATGTTGGCTAGCAGACAACCAGGAACATGGCTGGGATAAAACACTGGGAGCACTTCCAAAAGCGATGGCGTCCCAGGCTGCTTGGAAAATTGCAACCTGGACTCTAGAAATGCATGGAGGACATGGTTATATGAAAGAATTTGGGGTCGCAAAATTAGTTAGGGACGCTGCAGCGTTTCTTCACTCCGACGGTGTTAATCGTACCTTATTTTTGAAGGCATCTAATTTCATGTATGATATGCCTGATTATGATCAAACAGAGATGCCAAAGGCTGCAGAATGAGAGCCCTCATTTTAAATGGCCCTAATCAACCATTTGAGTTAAGTGAGGTTCCTGACCCTATTCCGGGACCGGGAGAAGCTGTTGCTAAAGTTTATGCTTGTGGGTCGGGTTTAACCATCCAACATGTGAAAGCTGGCAGAATGGCTGCTAATTTTCCATTGATTATTGGGCATGAAATCGCGGGAGAAATAGTAGAAATAGGGCCTGGTGTCTCTAACGTAAAAATAGGAGACGGTGTTACATCATATTACTATATAAACTGTGGTCATTGTAAGTGGTGTTTATCTGGATATGAACCTCTATGTGAAAATACAGGTGGCAATGTTGGTAGAGAATGCGACGGAGGTTACGCTGAATATATAAAGCTACCTGCACACCTGTTTTTAAAATTCCCAGATGGTATAGATTATAAAACTCATCCAGCGGAAATGGGAGTATCAATGGATGCCCTCGCTACTCCATACAAGGTGCTTAAAAGGGGAAGAGTGAAGGCAGGAGAGACAGTAGCTGTTTTCGGAGCCGGGGGTGGCGTTGGGATACACCAACTGATGATGGCAAGATGGGCGAATACAAGGGTCATAGCAGTAGACGTTGCAGAAGAGAAAAAGCAAGCATGCCTGGATGCAGGGGCCGATGAATTTATTAATCCTGAGAAAGTGAATACGATAGAAGCTATTTTAGATTTAACCGATGGTGAAGGAGCAGACGTAGCCATTGACTATGTTTCTGCAACTGCCACCCTCGAAGCTGCTGCTGGTGCTCTTAGAAGACATGGGCGCATGATAACTCTTGGAGGCGCTGGGGCAAAATTTCAAGTAGACTCAATGGAAATGTTAAGAAAAGAGCAGGATCTTCTGGGTAGCAGATATACTACGCGGGCAGATATTATTGCCACTTACGAGTTAATAGCCAAAAGAGAAGTTTGGCCCATCGTTACAGATATCCGCCCTATGGAAGAAGCTGATGCCATCCATGATCGAGTAGAAAAGGGAGAAGTGATTGGCAGAGCTGCAATCACTATGAACTAGATCGATATGGTTAACTCATCTCCATAATCACTTTTAATCTCTCGTCACTGGGCTCCATAAGCATAGTTAATGCCTCGTTCAATTGAGTATAAGGCATCGAATGAGTGATCAAGGCAGCGAGATCAACTTGTTTTTCACCCACCAACTTTATACACTCCTCAAAATCTTTACCTTTTGCGGCACGCACGTTAATGATTTCAAGTTCCTTAAAATAAAAATCATAAAAAGGTAACTCCGCAGTACCAGAAGGATAAATTGCAAAGGGAATAATTTTACCCCCTAACCTTGCCAA
Organism: Alphaproteobacteria bacterium MarineAlpha3_Bin7; assembly: GCA_002937995.1. GTDB lineage: Bacteria > Pseudomonadota > Alphaproteobacteria > Rhodospirillales > UBA2165. Next base: position 9,940 of record PTLG01000034.1, read on the forward strand.
ATCAATTGCTTCTGCCAATACAGATAGGTGACCAACACATTCAATAACGGCGTCTGCGCCCACCCCATCCGTAGCATCTAGAATTATTCTTTTTGCTTCGTCGCCATGAGAAATAACTAGATCAGCACCAAGGCTCAGCGCAACTTCCCGTTTATGCTGATTTCGAGAAACGCCTATTACTAACTTTGCACCTTTTGCTTTGGCAAGTTGTATATGCATCAGTCCTGTAACACCAAGACCTAATATAACCACCGTATCCCCTTTTATTATACCGCCCCTATTTTGGGCATGAAGTACGGTAGTAAGGACTTGAACAGCAGCACCTACTTTGCTGTCAAATCCAGTAGGCAGAGGATAAATATAATTTTTCTTTGCAACACAATATTCGGCAAAGCCTCCATTTGTTTCTCTCCCCATCAATCCACCAAATGGACAGAGATTGGTATTGCCTATTTTACATTGGAAACACTCTCCACAAAAAAAGACAGGATCTACTAGGACTCTCATTCCGTTTTTGATATCTTCATTGGTGTCACCACCTACAACCTCTCCCACTATTTCATGACCCATAATTACTGGATAATTTGCAGGGATTTTTCCCTGGTAGATCTTAGTATCTGTTCCACAAATACCAGCATGAGTATTTTTTATCAGCACTTCCCCCTCTTTTGGTTGTAAGTCACTAACTGTATTAAGCGACATTTCTTTTGGACTCTCCAAAATCATGGCTTTCATATTACCCACTCCTAAAAACTTTCTTGAGGTTACACAAATATATTCCAATCTCAAGTTCGAGCTTGCAGAAAATTAAATTCTATAGAATGTTTAATAATAAAATATTACAGCTTTACAGGATTAACCGTACAAAATTTTTCATAAAACTTTCTTGGTATATCGGTTACAAAATATCTTTGGTACCAGCTGTCTTTAAAAAAGAGGTTTTGTGTACTATAGAGAGAGCTGCACTGATATTTTCAGGAGGGATTGCTTTAGATGCTTGATAAAAAAATAGATGACCAAACCATCCGACTAACTCAGTTATCCCATGGAGGTGGTTGCGGTTGCAAGGTTTCGCCTTCTATTCTTAGAGAAATGTTGTCAAAGTTACCTCCACAGGCTTCCCAACCCGAATTACTCCTTGGATTTGATAAGAATGACGACGCTGCCGTCTACAAAATAAATCAAGAACAGGGGGTGGTGGCTACCACTGACTTCTTTATGCCTATTGTCGATGATCCATTTGAATTTGGACGGATAGCTGCCACCAATGCTCTGTCTGATGTCTATTCGGTGGGCGGCAGTCCTATCATGGCCTTAGCTATTGCCGGCTTCCCAACAAAAAAGATGTCAGTTCAACAGATACAGGAAATTTTAGGCGGCGGGGCAAAAGCATGCGAGGACGCAGGTATACCGATAGCTGGAGGACATACTATTGATGCACCCGAGCCGATTTACGGGCTCGCCGCCGTTGGTCTTGTTTCCGTGAATAATATTAAAAGGAACGATGGGGCTAAAGCTGGGGATACAATTATCCTAGGTAAGGGATTGGGGGTAGGTATTTTGGGTGCAGCATTAAACAAAGGGGAGCTTGACGAAATTGGATATAGCGAGCTAATCACCAGTACAACTAAACTTAACTCGATAGGTTACGAACTAGGAACAATCCCCGACGTTCATGCTATTACAGATGTTACTGGCTTTGGACTAATTGGGCATAGCCTTGAAATTTGTAGGGGGTCAAATTTGTCAGCTAAAATTAATTGGGACCATATTCCTATCCTTCCCAGTGCTATCACATACGCACAGAAGGGTTATAAAACAGGAGCTGGAAATCGCATGCTGGAAGGGTATAAAGGAGATTTTACAGCTACTATAAGCATAGAGGATTGGCAAAAGAATTTGCTGGTTGACCCCCAAACTTCGGGGGGTTTACTGGTAAGTTGCTCTAAAAATATAGCAAACGATGTGCTCGACCTTTTTCAAAGATCAGGTTTTGACCATGCCTCGATTATTGGCAACATGTCGGAAGGCAAACCACATATTGAAATAATCTAATGAAACTAATTTCATGGAATGTAAACGGAATTAGAGCTGTTGATCGTAAGGGAGAGCTAGACCTGTTAATAAAGAGAGAAAACCCCGAAATATTAATGATGCAGGAGACGAAAGCGCATCCTGATCAGCTTAGTAAACATCTAGTAAACCATTCAAAATATATACAATTCTATCATAGCGCAGAGAAAAAGGGTTATTCTGGAACATCTATTTGGGTTGATCGCAAGTTTGAAGAAAAATGTATATTTTCTTCAGGGATGCCAGGTTTCAAGGATATCGAAGGGCGTATATCAAGGTTAGATCTGGAAAATTTAACTTACCTAAATATTTATTTTCCTAACGGTGGAAAATCTGACGAAGCCTGGAGAGGAAAACTAGTCTTCTATGAAAAGTTTCTCAAATACATAAATAAACTCCGGAAATCGGGCAGAACAGTTATTTGGGCTGGAGATGTAAATTGTGCTCACGAAGAGATTGATCTTGCACGACCAAAATCAAATATGAAATCAATCGGATTTTTACCAGAGGAGAGAGGCTGGGTCTCAAAAGTCATTAAAAATAATTGGGTAGATGTATTCCGCACGCTATATCCAGAAAAAATAATGTACTCCTGGTGGCATTTAGTTTCAAAGTCTAGAGAGAGAAACGTCGGCTGGCGCATTGATTATTTTTTTGTAGACAAAATTTTTTTAGAAAAGGTAGAAGATATTTTTTATTTGAATGACCAGATGGGCTCAGATCACTGCCCTGTGAAACTAAAAATTAAAAAATAACAAAATGGGATTAAAGAAGTGAAGAAAAGCGGTATGTGGCTAGTTTTTTATAAAGTGGCATGGGTGTATGTCCTTTCAATTTTTATATTGGTCTTTCCCCTCTATTGCATAGATTGGATAACTAATAATAATCTCGTCACTTATCTTTGGGATAGTAAGGCTGGAGCAGGTGCCCTGCACCTAATTGGGATTATTGGAGTTTCTTGGGTAATATGGGATGGACATTTCACAAAGGATTCACGGCAAGAATATATGAAAAGCAGAGAAGAGGGTAAATCCCAGTAATGACTAGTAAAGATATTTTAATTAAATATATCACGGTTTACCAAAGTGGTTAGTTAATCGATCCATAGCTTCAACTAAAAGATGTTCTTTTTTACAATAACAAAACCTTATATGGTTTTTACCCCCCCCATCCTTATAAAATGCACTGAACGGCACCGCCGCAACTCCAACTTCTTTTGTCAAATACTTGCAAAACTCTAGATCGTCTAGATTGGAATTAAGCGCACTATAATCTACTGTCAAAAAATATGTCCCCTGGCTTTTGGTGGTTTTAAAACCCAAACTTCGCAAACCTTGCACGACTAGATTGCGCCTCAACTCCATTTCCCTACTCAATTCTTTAAAGTACTCCTCTCCTTTGTTCAGACCATATGCGGTAGCCAATTGTAAATTTGGAGGTGTAGTAAAAGTGAGAAATTGGTGAGCCTTAGCGACCGCATCTAAGACTTTGGGAGACGCAACTGAATAACCAACTTTCCAACCAGTCATTGAAAAAGTTTTCCCAGCTGAACTAATACGTATACAGCGCTCCCTCATCCCTGGAAAACTCATAAGTGGTGTGTGAGTAATACCATCATAGATCAGGTGCTCATAAACTTCATCACATACTGCATAAGCGTCATATTTCTTTATCAGAGAAGCTAAAAACTCTAATTCATCATGACTAAATACTTTTCCGGATGGATTCATTGGGTTGTTTAGGATCACCAGCTTAGTATTGTCAGAGAAACTTTGCTCTAGTTTTTCAAAATTTAGTTTCCAGTCTGGAGGCTCCACTCTAACCAACTTGGGTATTCCTCCTGCTCTCTCCAAAATTGGCAAGTAACTATCATATAGAGGTTCCAATAAGATAGCTTCATCTCCAGGCTCAATTAGACCAAATATGGAAGAAGCTAGAGCCTCAGTAGCCCCTGAGGTAATTATTGTCTCGGTCTCCCAGTCAACATCAAGGTCATAGAAATAATTATTATGCTTAGCGGTTGCTTGCCTTAGCTCAGGAATTCCCATCATTGGGGGATACTGATTTGGACCCTCCAATGCTGATTTGGCGGCAACCTGCCTAATATCCTCCGGCCCATCCGTGTCTGGAAAACCCTGCCCCAAATTAATTGCTTTGTGTTCCAGAGCCATTGCCGACATAGTAGTAAATATTGTGGTTCCAAAACTGGATAAGATCGAATTAGATGCTTTCAAATACAGCCTCTCTGGAAATCAATATCTTTCTTTAAGCTGGGTAATTACTCTGCAGCCATATGATATCCTGGCGTGGATAGCGACAGAACTTTTTCTTCTTCTGTCATATCTTCACTAATACCCTCAAAAAGAGGAGATGACAGATAACGTTCTCCAGTATCTGGCAACATGCACAATATAACCGATCCGGGCTCCGCACTTTGAGCAATGTCCATTGCTACAGCGAAGGAAGAACCGCCAGAAACCCCCGTGAATATTCCCTCTTTTTCAGCAAGTTTCTTGGACCATTCTATTCCGTCAGCTCCCTTAACTGGTACTAACTGATCAAAATAATCATTATCTATAGCTTCCTGCAGAACAAGTGGTATAAAATCTGGAGTCCACCCTTGAATTGGGTGAGGCTCAAAATTTGGATGACTAACTGCCGGTGAACCAGCATCGGTTCTTTCCTGCTCATTTCCACTTCCAACAAGTTGGGCATTAGCAGGTTCACTTAATATAATTTTTGTTTCTGGCCGTTTTACTCTTAATACCCGTCCAACGCCAGAGACTGTGCCCCCTGTGCCATAACCCGTTACGTAATAGTCCAATCGCTCATCCTTGAAATCAGCTAATATTTCCTGAGCTGTTGTATTCTCATGCACGGTAGCATTATCTTCTGTTTCAAATTGATGTGCTAAAAACCAACCATTTGCCTCGGCTAACTCTACAGCCTTATTATACATTCCAAATCCTTTTTCAGCCTTTGGAGTTAGCACTACCTTTGCACCTAAAAATCTCATCAATTTTCTTCGCTCAATGGAAAAACTCTCGGCCATAGTAATAACCAACGGGTAGCCTTTGGCTGCACAAACCATTGCTAAGCCAATCCCAGTATTACCGCTAGTTGCCTCAACAACTGTCTGCCCCGGCTTTAAGTCACCCCGTTTCTCAGCCTCTTCAATAATACTAATTGCCAACCTATCCTTAACAGAAGCAGCTGGATTAAAGAATTCTGCCTTAACATATATCGTGACGTTATCTGGTGCTAACGTATTTACACGAACGCATGGCGTATTTCCGATTGTATCAACTATCGATTCAAATAGGCGCCCCTGACCGCTTGTTTTTCGTGCATCCCCTGTCATCATTCTCTCCTTTCCTTTAGAGATTTGAAGCAAAAATACAAAAAGCCTCTAATATTTTGTATCAACTAACAGATTAGTCTGATCTTATATAATAGTTTTCAAAATATCTAAAGTTTATCTTGGTTCTCATACAACTTATTAATAGCTTCAATATTAATAAGTTCAATATATTTTACACTATTTTTGCGTTTTATACTTTTTTTACATTTTTTTTTGTATTTTTATAAATTATCTCGACTAGTGGCCTGAAACTGCCAGTTCCCTCGCTAACCTGATGTGATCCCGGCCAATGGACGGAATGTCAACAATTCCCATTACGGCCATAGTTCTCCGTATTTCTGCATCCAGTATATCTATAGCCCTCGTTGCACCCCTCTCACCAGCTGCAGCAAGACCATACAGTGTAGCCCGTCCAATTGCTATCACATCTGCTCCTAGGGCCAGCCCCTTTATTACATCACTGCCACGCCGTATCCCCGTATCAGCTATTATTTTTGTACGACCACCTACTACCTTAACAATTTCCGGCAAGGCATCCCATGCCGTAATTGCTGTATCATTAACATTACCAGCATGATTAGAGACAAAAATTCCATCAGCCCCACAATCAACAGCCATCATTGCATCATCTGGATGCAAAACACTCTTTATCAATAACTTACCTGCCCACATATCGCGAAGTCGCTTAACAAAATCCCAGTCTAAAGTTTCGTTTCGGTTTAAAAATCCCTTTGATGCCGCTGAAACATATCCCGAAACATTAGTTTTCTCCTTTTCAGGCACATGGATATTTGAAAATGCTGGCAAGTGACCTTCATCAACTAAATATCTGCCAAATGTTCCAAACAGCCATCTCGGATGTAATATTGCATCAATTGCATTGTTCAGCTTTATAGTTGGCGGAAAAACAAGTCCGTTTCGAATATCAGTCTCTCGGTTATTATAAACTGGGGAGTCAACCGTCAGAACTAACCCTTCAAACCCTGCGTCTTGCGCTCTTTTGACTGTCACCAATGCGGCATCTCTATCTTGCCAAACATAAAGCTGATACCACTGGGTTCCCCCTCCATTCAAAATTACCTTTTCCATATCGGTATTTGAAGTACTAGCTAATGTGAAGGGTATATTCGCTTTTTCTGCTGCCTTTGCTAGACAAGTTTCCCCTCTATACCAAACAAAACCAGCTGGACCCGTAGGTCCTATAATGAGAGGCAAATCATGATTTTTGCCGAAGAGTTCTATACCAGGATCTCTTTTTGATACATCCCGCAACACTCTGGGCATCAACTTTATTTTATCCAGAGCCCGACGATTGTCTCTAAGAGAGATTTGGTCTTCACTGCCCTTATCGCAAAAATCAAAGAGAGCCTTAGTAAGTCGTTTTTTCGCTAGCCCTCTAAGATCGTTTATATTCAGTGTCTTAGATTCTAAATTACTCACTCGCACCTCCAGACCCAGAGGCCATAATTATAATTTCTTTTTTGCTCTAGCAACTAATATTCTTTTTTTGTAATTCATTTGGTTCAATTCTAAAATGGAAGTTTACCAAACCCTAAATTTAAAAAATTTCTCAAGCTGAATTGCTTTTTCGCACAAACTTTTTTAGAAGGTTATCTGCAATACCAGGTCGGCTCCATGGACAAACAGCCAAACAAATACCGCACGTATGAGATTCAACGAAATAAGGTAAACATTTATCAAAATCGACGTACCACTTCTCGTCCCCTCTTACCATTTTTTTATCAGAAGATATAGCCTTTGGCGGGCAAGCATTTGTACAAATTTGACAATTTATACAAAATTCCTCAGACCCAAACTCTTCCGAACTATCCGAAACAAGCGGTAAATCTGTCAACACCATAGAAAGTCTGAAATTAGACCCCAACTTTTTACTAATAAGTGAACCATGTTTACCCAATTGGCCAATTCCAGACTCAATGGCAGCAGGTATCATTAATACGTCTTCGGTGTTTGGACCCATTTTCGGACCAGCATACCAACCTTGCTCTCTAATCCAATTCGCTAATAATTTGGCAGTCATAGCGGCACGCCCATATTGATCAATAACTTCACTATAAGTGTCCTCGTGAGGAGCTTTACTCAAATTCTCATAATCATGGGC
>PTLG01000035.1 GCA_002937995.1 Alphaproteobacteria bacterium MarineAlpha3_Bin7
AGCGCTGCTTCTAGCGGTTCTTCATTTGCGTCAATACCTCCCTGAGGCATTTGCCAAGCTTCGGAAATTTGGTCGATTCTTTTGCCAACTAGAACCATTCCAGAATCGTTAAACAGAACTATTCCCGCACATTGACGGTAGGGTAGGGGCTCTTGCTCACTTTGTATCATCTAGATATCCCAAACTATTGATTAGATTTCTTCTCATTTTTTGTATCAACATTATTTTTAAAATCATCTCTCAAAACTGAAGTGATTGGAGCTAAATCTATTTTTTTATTTTTGAGAGTTTTTGCCCAAGAGGCTATCTGAGTTATAGTTGCTGGATAGGGCTCGCCTAATCCAAGTGCACTGAGATTTTTTTTAGCTAACCCTAGCGTAGATTGCTTGTTTTGAGCTATCTTCTCCAGCTTTTTAAGATTTTCTCTAATTTGGATCCCGGACGCATTGTTATCCAATAACATGTCGATTAATCCATGTGGTAGTGAAATGTTAGCTGAGATTTTTATTGCCAAGCTATTTACTACTGAATTGTCATCTAAATAAAACAAGCCCCTATTTTTTAAAGTTTGTAATATTGGAGTAATAGCTCCCTCAGAAATAGTGAATTTGGAGCCCATATATTGAATAACACCAACGTAAGCCTGTGATAAAGCCAAAATAGAGTTAAGGCGCGCAATATTCTCTTCTGTTTTTAAGTCCGATAGAAGGGCTAGTGGGCCAGGGTCTGAGGAAGGAAACTCTATTGCTTCCATGGGCATTTCTAATAGTACTTCGTGGCCAGCTCCGCGCGCTAGTCCAGCCCACTGCTCAATGCTTTTTGCGTATGGGCTAAAAGCTAGGCTAATAGCTGCGGGTAGTTTGTTAATTGCTGCTAGTGTCGCATTTCGATTAAGTCCAAGTCCTTTAATAACAATAGCTACCCGTGGATAAGGTACTTCTATAATACTTTCACCATCACTAGCTTTAACTTTTTCTACGGTTGGGGTGAATTTGAAATTGTAAACCTGATATGAGGCCTTTCCTCGTGTAGATAATTTTGGCAACGCTTTCCCTTCGATAGACTCCATAAGTTCTTCGTCAGGAGCGGTAATTGCCTCTGACTTCTCCTTGTCAGGCACAGCTTGAAAAGCTGCGGCAGTTACAGAGGGTAAAGCTAGCCCTTGACCGGGAACCATTCTTGCACCAATAACTTTTCCTGGTGTAGCATTTTTTCCTTCACTAGTGACGTTAACATCTTTTGGTTTTTCGGAACCACTCTTTATAGCTGTATTTGTGTTACTAGATGTTTCATCAACCTTGGCAAATGAACTTGTCTTTGTAGCTTGATTTTCTCTGCTTAATTCCAAACCAGTTTTCATCCGCTTACGGGATTTTGGGGGTATTTTTATGCTAGTGATATATCCAGGGGTTAATTCAGCCTTCCCTTCTGTTGCGTCCGTTGATAATAGAAAAATTAATGTAGCCGTAATTATAAGTGTAGCAGCCAATGCAGAGGCAATAATTATTATTAGCTTATTTTTATTATTTTTCTTTTGTGATTCAGAGGAGTTATCATTTTCTTGAGACTCACCAGATTCTTCGATGTCAGAAAAGTCGCCGTCTTCAATACTTGCTTCTTCATTTTGGTTTAGATTATTTGGTGAATCGCTGTCCGATTTGTCTATGTCTTGGACATTTTTTTCCTGGGGCTTATCAGCTACAGCCTCAATATCAACCTCAACCTCAACATCTTGTTCTGTTGAGGTTTCAGTATCTAAATTTGCTTTACTATTATTATCCGTTAAATTGTCAGCCATAACGGCCATAATATAATAAAAAGAAATTTAACCTTTGTTAAGAATAGCTACTCCTTTTAACAAGTCCAGTGCACGTTGTAGCTGAAAATCTTTTCGTGAGCTTGCGGAACTTTGTTTCTTTGGGCTATTTTTCAATTTTGATTTATTACCTTTATTGTTAATTGCCCCGCGTAAATCCTCTTCTCGCGTGGTTAAATTATTTATGGGTCGTGCTATAAGAGTTTCTTTAACTTCTATATCGGGTTGAATTCCAACTTTTTGAATAGATTTTCCAGAGGGCGTATAATATAACGCGGTAGTCAAGCGCATCGCGCCATTTTTTTCTAATGGAATGATTGTTTGCACGGACCCTTTGCCAAATGATTTTGTGCCTAGTACGATGGCTCGCTTGTGATCTTGAAGAGCGCCCGCAACAATTTCCGATGCGGAGGCCGAGCCGCCATTTATTAAAAGAACTATTGGCTTACCATTTGCTAGATCTCCCTTCTTAGCGTGAAAACGTTTGTGATCACTTTTTTCGCGAGTTCTCGTCGATACGATTTCGCCCCTATTTAGAAATGCATCGCTTACAGCGATTGCTTGGTTAAGAAGTCCCCCAGGGTTATTACGAAGGTCAATTATTAGGCCTGAAAAGTTTTTTCCGAGTTCTTTAGTTAATTTTTTCATAGCTTTTTTTAAGCCAGTCTCGGTAGTCTGACTAAAAGAAGATATCCTGATATACCCAAGATCTTCCTCAACTCTTGATCTAACTGTTGTAATAGGTATTGTTGCCCTGACTAATTTCAATTTTAAGGTTTTGCCATTTTTTCTTATTATTGTAAGTCTGATGGAGGTTCCAACTTTTCCCCGCATTAGTTTAACTGCCTGTGACAAGCTAAGACCCAAAATGGGTTTCCCATCTAGGTGAGTTATGAGATCTCCAGTTTTTATACCAGCCTTAGAGGCTGGGGTGCCGTCTATGGGAGAAACTACCCTTATATATCCATCATCCATAGTCACCTCTATACCCAATCCACCGAATCTACCTTGTGTCTGAACTTGCATATTTTTAAAATGCTCAGGATTTAGATAACTGGAGTGGGGGTCCAATGAAATTAACATCCCGTTTATAGCAGCCTCAATTAAATCCTTATCTGATACTTGTCGGACATAGTTCGATCTCACATGTTCAAAAACATCCCCAAAAAGATTAAGTAATTTGTACGTTTCATTATTATTTAACTTGTCACTAGCTGTCGCTGAGGTGGCTCCTAATATTAGAAACGACGAATAAGCGAGACATCTTACAATAAATTGTTTTACCATGACTGATTTTAACCTTTTCTTTTTAAAAGCCAGGGGGCTGGATTAAGTGATTTACCATTTTTGCGTAGTTCCATGTATAGTATTGGTTTTCCTGTTGGTGGAGCTCCCATGGCAGCTATTGGTTCTCCGGATATAAGGTTTTGACCAACTGTGGTCTGGATTGTACCGAGTCCAGATAAAAGACTATGGTACCCCTGACCATGCTCTATAATCAACAACTTTCCATAACCCCGAAAAGGTCCCGCAAAAACGACTCTTCCATCATAGGGGGCGACAACTTGGGCTCCAGGACCAGAAATTATTTTCAAACCTCCTTTGGTTTTCTTTTTATCCTTTTTGCTACTAGTCTTGGATTTAATAATTCCTGCTACCGGAAAAATTAATTTGCCCCGTGCTGAGGCTATTGGTGGCAATTGGAGCGATCTGTTATTATTTATGCTCGGAGGATCTAATCTTCTAGGCAAGGAATTATTGGTTTTAGTATACTTTCTTTTTTTTCTAATTAACTGTTTGTGAGAGGTTTTCTCTAAATTTAGCTTTTTGAATAACTCCTTCAAAGTTGATGCTTCCTGAGAAAGTCTGTGTAATCTAGAAGCCTCTACCTGCCTCGCAGCAAGGGTTTGTTTGTAAGATTTTGATTTTCTAATTAGTAATTTATCTAAATTATGGCGATGACTGTCCAGTTCTTTGACGGCTATATTTAATCGAGTTTTTTTTCTCGCTTTCTCTGACCGAGTATAATCTAACAATTTCAAATCAGCATGTAATTGCCGAGATCGCCGCTCTATCTCTGGTACTGCTCTTTTAAGAAGTATGCCTGTTTTTATTAAATTTGATGCTGATGAGGGATATCCTATTATGGTTTGTGGATGCAGCTTTGAAATTCTGTGTAACGCAAATAATATCTGTATGTTTTGTGATTTTCGGTCGTCTAGTAGCTCTTGGATACGCAACTCTCTTTTTGTTAATTTAGTAATTTCACTTCTTAAACGAAAAACATTACTTTCGGCGTTTTTTAATTTTTCAGCTATTTTTACTTTTCTTTTCCTCAAGTTCGAAACTTCAGAATTAAGCAAATTAGCTTTTTTGTCTAATATAGCAGAGTTTTGTTTACCCTTGCTTATAGCACTCTTGACCTCTTTTAGCCTTTTAACAAGGTTTGGCTTGGGCTCTTGAGTTTCTGCTACATTGCATAAAAATATAAAAATAGCTAAAGATAGAGCGGATACTTTTACTATTTTTGGAAATCTTATTATAAGCAATTTATCCCGCCGCCCTATGTTTTAATGATTAGGGAGGAACCCCTCATTTCCGATGGTTTTTTAATATTCATAAAATCCAACACAGTGGGAGCTACATCTGATAGGGAGCCATTTTTGAGCTCTTTAACATAATTCGAGGAGCTTACAAAAATTATGGGAACAGGGGACAATGTGTGAGCCGTATGTGGTTCTGTCTGTTCCTCATTAAGCATTCTCTCCAAATTTCCATGATCTGCCGTTATCACTAAAGTCGCTCCAGTCTCTAGTACTTTTTGTTCTAATTTTCCCAAACATTCGTCAATAACTTCAGCAGCTTTGATGCCTGCGGCAAATACTCCTGTATGACCCACCATATCTCCATTAGCATAGTTAGCAACTATCAACCCATATTGGCCGCCCGCAATTGATTCTAACAACTTATTTGTCAGCTCATTAGCTGACATTTCTGGCTTCATGTCATAGGTAGGCACCTTGGGAGAGGGGATTAGTATCCTATCCTCATGTAAAAACAATTCTTCTCGTCCGCCGTTGAAGAAAAAAGTAACATGGGCATACTTCTCTGTCTCCGCAATGCGGAGTTGAGGAATACTATTATTGGATATGACCTCTCCTAATATATTGTTTAATTCAGTTTTAGAAAAAATATTAGTCATAAATTTATTTAGTTTATCGGAATATTCAACTAAACCACAAGAGGCCGATAGTTTGCCAAATTTCGGCCTAGAAAATTCAGTAAAATCTGGGTCCAAGAATGCCGATAATATTTGACGAATTCGGTCTGCTCTAAAATTACAAACCAGGAGACCATCTCCATCACAAACACCTTTATAACCTTCGATACAAGTTGGCTCTATAAACTCATCTGTGATTCCCTCTTTATAGTTTTTGTCTATAGCTTCAAAACAATCGGCACTCGTATAACCTTTCGACTCAGAGATTGCTAAATATGACTTTTCTATTCTCTCCCAATTATTGTCCCTGTCCATAGGGAAGTAACGGCCACTAACAGTGGCTATGGAAAATTTTGTTTTATTTTCTATTTTATCAATTACTTCTCTGAGAAATAATTTACTACTGCTTGGGGGTGTGTCTCGACCATCGAGAAATGCATGCAATCGAATAACTAGGCCATTGTCTATCAATATGTTACATAATTCGATAAGGTGATTTTGGTGGGAATGAATCCCTCCTGGTGAAACCAATCCCATAAGATGGCATACGTTGGAACCACTTTTGACCTTGGAAGCAAATTTTTGTAATACCTTATTATCTTTCAAAGATCCGTCAGCAATTGACGAATCAATTTTAGGCAAGTCTTGCATTACAACTCGGCCTGCTCCTAAGTTCATGTGACCCACCTCAGAATTTCCCATTTGTCCTTTGGGCAGACCAACATCACCAGCTGAAGCATTTAATTGGGCCTGTGGGTAGGATTGTTTTATTCTATCCCAATTTGGTGTATTTGCTTTAAAAATAGCGTTGTCTTCTGCAGGTCCTCTAGTACCCCAACCATCAAGTATGCATAGTACTACGGGTGTATAACTTTTTTTTGACATATTTTTCTTTTGGTTTTTACTCATAACTAGCAGTTACTTACGATGATAAGGGTGGTTGGTTAATATGCACTGTGTGCGATAAATTTGCTCCAATAACATACATCTTGCCAACATATGTGGCCACGTCAGCAGACCCATACTTAGACTATGATCTACGCCTGACAAAAACTTCCTTTGCAGTCCATTGGCTCCGCCCACAATAAAAACGACCTTATTCTGGCTTTCTAGCATCCATTTTTCAAATAAACCCGCAAAAGATATGCTGTTTATCATATCGCCTTTCAAATCAAGTGCGACCTTCAAACAATTTTTAGGGATTACCTTTGTTATACTTTTTGCTTCTTCACTTAGTTGAGACTCTTTTTGTTTTGCCCTACTATCTGGAACCTCGCTTGCAGTTATTGGCCATAGTAACCGATTGTAATATTTGTCCCATAGTTCCTTTTCCGGTCCGTTAGTCATCCGTCCAACTGCGACTATATTAATATTCATTGCTGTATCCTACCACAAACCTCATTTTTTTATACGATACTGTCTTTAGGAGAGATTTGCGACGCCCATAGATTATCTAAATCATACATACTCCGTGTTTCGGCGTCGAATAAATGAACAATTATGTCTCCTCCATCAATCAACACCCAGCTACCATTAGTTAAACCTTCAATTGCTACTGGCCGTTTGCTAATTGACTTAAATTCTTTCTGTAATTGGTTGGCCATGGTAGTTAGGTGTCTTTTTGACGTTCCACTGGCTACAATCATGTAGTCAGCTATAGTGTATTTTTCATCTAAACTTATTATATTGATTTCACGGCCCTTAGATTGGTCGAGTACTTCTTTTATTTGGTTTAGGAATGTTTCAACATTCTGGGGATATTTATTTTTTACGACTATGTGTATTACTCCAATAAATCATTTAAAGTTTAATTCTCAAGTCTTTCACGCAACCTCGTCGCAGATGTTGTAATAGGTTGGGTATGCAAAAAAACCCAAGCTGGAGGCCTAAGGTTTGCTAGTCTCGGAGCCCGAGTTGATTTAATTCTGAATTTATCAAACCGTCGAGCAGCTTTTCCACCTAATGCTCTTCTAGAGAATGAAGGCCTTGGAAAAACTGCGACTGGCACTTGTCTAAAAATTTGTCTCCATCCTTTCCATTTTGGAATCTGTCTCAAGTTATCTGCACCCATCAGCCAGACAAATTTGAAATCGGGAAATGTTTCTTTTAAAGCCCTTAATGTATCTACTGTAAACTGGGTACCTAAAGTAATTTCAATATCTGTCACAATTATCCTTGGGTCACGAGCAATCACCTCGGCCGATTTTTTTCTAAAATTAAACTCACCCATTCCACTTCTATCCTTTAATGGGTTTTGAGGCGAAACCATCCACCAAATTTCATCTAAATTCAGTCTACGAAGTGCACTTAAGCTAATGTGAAGGTGGCCTTGGTGTGCAGGATTAAATGATCCACCCAAAAGGCCAATGCGTTTCCCTGTATCAGATCTAGCCATAGTTATGGTCTCACCTGACCATTGCCCCTGACAACATATTTGAAAGTAGTCAGTTGTTCGAGTCCGATTGGTCCACGTGCGTGCAATTTTCCAGTGGCAATTCCGATTTCTGCACCCATTCCAAATTCTCCACCATCTGCAAACTGAGTTGATGCATTGTGTAATACTATAGCGCTATTAACGCCTGAAAGAAATTTTTCAGCTATATTTTCATCATTTGTCACTATTGCGTCAGTGTGCTCGCTTCCATATCTATTTATGTGCATGATAGCATCGTCAACACCAGTAACTTGTTTTATTGATATAATAGAATCCAAATATTCGGTACTCCAGTCTAATTCAGACGCATTTTTAACTCGCTTGTCTGCACCTTGAGTGGGTTTATCTCCCTTAATTTCGCACCCAGCCGCAATTAAAGCATCTAAAATGGAAGGTAGGTGAGATTCTGATGCCTTCATATCTATCAATAATGTTTCAGTAGCTCCACAAATCCCGGTTCGACGCATCTTGCCATTTAAAACAATATCGCATGCCATCATAGGATCTGAGTATTCATTGATATAGGTATGGCAGATTCCCTCTAAGTGAGCGAAGACAGGTATTTTAGATTCAGTTTGAACTGCTTCTATCAGTCCCTTTCCCCCTCTTGGCACAATAACATCAATATACTTGCTAAGACCTAGTAACTGGTGTACCGCCGATCGATCGGTGGTTGGCACCATTTGAATTGCTTCTAAAGGCAGATCAACCTTTCTTAGCCCATCTCTTAAGGCATTTAGGATAGCTGTCGAAGAATTATAACTTTCCGATCCTCCTCTTAGTATTACAGCGTTACCAGATTTCAAGCACAACCCCCCTGCATCGGCTGTAACGTTTGGTCTCGATTCATAAATTACACCTATCACTCCCAAAGGAACTGTGATACGCGAAATAGCGAGTCCATTTGGACGCTCCCATGAATCAAGAATATTTCCTACTGGATCCTCTAGCTTAGCAATTTCCTCCAAGCCAACGGCCATAGCTTCGATTCCATTATCATCTAGTTTCAGCCTATCAATCATTGCCTTTGAAAGGCCTTTACCAGAAGTATTTTCTAAATCTTTATGATTTGCAGACACAATCTGTTTAGACTGTGATCTAATTGCATTAGCGGCCTCAATCAATCCCTGATTCTTAGTCGTGCTAGCAGCTTTACCGAGTTCTTCAGAAGCTTTACTTGCCCTTTGTCCGATTTCTAGAACTACCTTTTCTATGTCCATATATTTATATCTAAACTATGATATTTAGTAAGCAAGCTAATCGTCAAAAAATAACTAAATCGTCTCTATGAATCATTTCAAGCCTACCGATGAAGCCTAGCAAACTTGCAATTTCATCTGTTTTGTGACCCTTAATTTTTGAGGCATCTGCATAAGAGTAGGCGCTAAGACCTCGTCCTATTTCAATCCCTTTTTCGTCCAAAATTGTTATCGCATCACCGCGTTGAAATGATCCACTTACCTCAAGTACGCCAGCTGGAAGCAAACTGCTGCCATCTTTTAAAGCAGCTGTTGCCCCTGCATCAACTTTTATAGAGCCACAAGATTGCAGAGACCCCGCTATCCACAATTTTCTGGATGTTTGAGGGTTACTTGACGGCAAAAACCATGAACAATTTGCGCCATCTTCCAATCGCTTCAAAGGATATTCATCCATACCTTCAGATATAACCATTTTGCAGGCTGCGCTAAGGCATTGTTTAGCTGCAGCTAATTTGGTTGGCATACCACCAGAGGAATCAACAGATACTATATCACCAGCCATTGCCTCAATTTCGGGGGTAACTTCTGTTATAAGAGGAACCAGTTGAGCAGCGTTTTCTTCTTTGGGGTCAGATGTATATAATCCATCAATATTAGACAGTAATATGAGTAGATCAGCACTCACCATAGTTGCAACACGAGCTGCTAACCTATCGTTGTCCCCGAAGCGAATTTCATCAGTGGCTATAGTATCATTTTCATTGATCAAAGGCACAGCGGAGACACTGAGCAAAGTGTTGATTGTAGATCTTGCATTTAAGTAACGCCGCCTATCCTCGCTATCATTTAGGGTCAATAAAATCTGCGCCACTGATAGGTTGTATTTTGATAAGGATTCATGATAGGCGTGTGCCAGTCTGACCATTCCAGCCGCTGCAGCAGCTTGCTTCTCCTCTAGTTTTAAATCCCCAGAGCGTAAATTAAGGTAACGTCTACCTAATGCAATTGCACCCGATGAAACTATAATTAATTCCTGTGCCGTTGCCTTCCATCGGGCAATATCTTCACATAAGGAATTTAGCCAACTTTCTCTGATTTTTCCGTCAGTTTCATCAACAAGTAGTTTAGAGCCTACCTTGACCACCAATCTCTTACTAGACTTTATTAATTCAAAATTAGATTTTTGGGTCACTATATGACCTCCTCAAGATTCAACTTGCCATTTATCTCTTCTTTAACTCGTCTTAGTAAGGCCTTTAATCCTCGGCCAGTAACACCAGAGGTTTCTACTATACCACTCTCCAGTTTTTTACTGATAAATTTTTTCTTTATTTTGTTAACGGTGATGGAATCTAGGGCATCACATTTGTTAAGTGCGATTATCTCTATCTTTGACTCAAGTCCCGCACCATATTGCTCTAATTCGGACCTAACCGTTTTATAGTTTTGCCATGGGTCAGGTTCAGTTGCATCAATTACGTGAAGAAGTACGTGGCATCTTTCTATGTGTCCTAAAAAGCGAATTCCTAATCCAGCACCAGTATGAGCGCCACTTATTAAACCAGGTATATCTGCTAATACAAGTTCTTCCCCGTCGATTTCAGCTACCCCTAGGTTTGGGTGTATCGTAGTGAACGGGTAAGCTGCGATCTTAGGTTTAGCTCTGGAAACGGCAGACAGGAAAGTGGACTTACCAGCATTTGGTAGGCCAATTAGACCTGCATCTCCAATCAATTTAAGTCTTAACCAAATCCACATTTCTTCTCCAGGCCAACCGGCGTCTGCTTTTCTGGGGGCTTGATTTGTTGAGGACTTATAATGGGTATTTCCAAAACCTCCATCCCCACCTTTTGCCAAGGTAATATTTTCTCCAGGTTTTGTAAGGTCGGCGATGATAGTTTTTTGATCTTCATGGATTATTTGGGTGCCGACTGGCAAAGGCAAAATTATATCTTTTCCAGCTTTGCCAGATTTATTTTTCCCCATACCATCTTGTCCGCGACTGGCTATAAAATGCTGTTGGTACCTGAAGTCAATAAGTGTATTTAATCCCTCAACACATTTCCCTATGACGTTTCCACCTGAGCCCCCGTCACCTCCATCCGGTCCACCAAATTCCACGTATTTTTCCCTTCGAAAGCCGACACAGCCATTGCCCCCGTTACCACTTTTTATAAAAATTTTTTGTTGATCTAAGAATTTCATTTCTTAACCATTAAAGAATTTGTTGTTGATATTAGGCTAGGCCCACAAAAAAAGGAGGATGATCAACATCCCCCTTTGTAAATCTATATATGAACTAACTAGGGGGTTGATTCAACATCAACAAATGTTTTGCCAGCATTTTTTTTACTAAATTTTACCTTGCCTTCCACAAGTGAGAAAATTGTATGATCTTTTCCCATGCCAACATTATCTCCTGGATGATATTTGGTCCCTCTCTGACGAATAATGATATTTCCAGCCAGGACGTGTTCTCCTCCAAATTTCTTGACACCCAGTCTTCGTCCTGCAGTATCCCTGCCATTCCTTGAAGAACCTCCAGCTTTTTTGTGTGCCATGTGCTTGTTTCCCTATATTGAATTAACTTTTACTTGTCTTATTCTTAGAAGTCGACTTCTTTTTTGTGGCAGACTTCTTTTTTGTAGAAGTTTTCTTTGTAATTGCTTTCTTTTTAGACGCGGCCTTCTTTACGGTCGGTTTTTTCTCGGTAGTTAATTCACTCTCAGTGGGTGTTGTTTCTGAGGGAGATTCTGGTCTCTCTTTGGTGACCTGATTCTTTGCTGGCTTAGCTGGCAATGCACCTTTGCCATTTATATCTATTATTCTTAGTACTGTTTGATCTTGTCTATGGCCTTTGGTTCTTTTATAGCCCTGACGACGTTTCTTTTTGAAAACTAATATCTTATCAGTTCGGGACTGATCCAAAACTATACAATTAACAGCAACACCTGCAACAATAGGGGAGCCTATCTTTAATTCCTTTTCCCCTTCATCAATCATAAGTATCTGATCAAGTTTTACTTTATCACCAGTCTCGCCAATAATCTTTTCAACGACGATTACGTCCCCTGGCGTGACCCGATATTGTTTACCACCGGTTTTTACAACTGCAAACATATTGAAATCTCTGTTCGAGCAATAATTGTGTTTAGGCAACAAGCCCCAGAAAGCGCGGAAAATATATCTGATCTAGGCCAGTGTCAATGAATTAATAACAAATATATTCCCATTTTACTATATTTAACAAGTGATTAAACCACATATTAGCTTTTGGAGAGATTCATTGACCCGATTGTACAACCTACTGCATAAATTGGTATTGGAGCATAAAACCATATTTCTCCGGTGTTACCTTCACACGCGCCAGCGACCGAGATAAACGTCCTAATTTCAAATCCCCCTTGACCCCCATCTTGGTAGACATCTTCATCTTTATATGAGAGGAGAGCCTCAGCATTATTATTTTTCCATTTTTCCAAAAAATCTCTATCCCATTGCTCATTAATTTTTCCTGAGTCTGGGGTTGCGGGCCAATGAGATATTCCGCCAGTTCCCACAACTGCTATTCGCTCTGGGATTTTATCACAGGCTTTTCTGAGGGCTTGCCCAAATTTCCAGGCTCTGTGAAGAGGCGTTAAAGGCGGTCCTTGGCAGTTGATATTCACTGGTATTATATCTAGCTGATAATCTGGGGTAAGAAAGTTGAGGGGTACCATTATGCCGTGATCAAATTTCCATTCTTGCGCGTAGGCTAGGTCGATATCTTCCATTATCATAGTTATAAGCTGTTCTGACAGTTCTGGATTTCCGGGTATTTTGTGCCGTTTAATATTTAACCAATTCTCATCCTCAATTGGACCATAATAATTTTCAGCCATACCCATACAAAATGCAGGCATATTATCCATGAAAAAATTAGCAAAATGTTCTGCACCAATGACCACCAAAGCGTCAGGCTTAGTTGCTTCAATAGCAAGCCGCATTTTATTAAAATTTGAGTACAAGCCTTCTCTCAGCTCTGGGTCAGCACGCTCAGCTCTTCCAGTTATACCTGGTGCGTGGGAGCATATCCCTGCAAATACCAAACTCATACGGCCCCTCCACCTGTCCTAGAGTAGTAGCCTGCCTTGACGTTCCCATACTTTTTAAGGCCATCTTTCATTGCTTGTATATAATCATCCCATTCGTACTCCCGTAATGCTGCATAATGCATTAGGAGTTGACCATTAACACCCGAAACATAAAGAAGCCCTATATCTGGCTTTCGAATAGCATCCATTTCAGCAGTAGTGAGTTCATATTGAGCCAGAACGCCAGTCATATCCTCCTGGAATTTAAATACCAGATCTGGGTCTCTATTTAGGTTATAAATTAATTTTTGAACATAGTATAAGCTCATACAAAAAAACCCTAGTCTTTCTAGTTGATTAACTAATGCTATTAAAATCCCGCAAATTATTGTTATTTATCCTAAGCTTCTCCGGAAGCTCATTTACTTCTATTGATAGTGCGACTGGTGCTTTTTTTCGCAAATTTTCTGTTTCCAACTCCAGCACACTAAAGATTTCTTCCATGGCTCTCTGTTTTTCGTTTTCTTTTCTTCCAGGCCCCATTTTTATTTGAATATGAACAAAAAATGCCTCTTCATTTACATTACCAACTCTGAATAACTCTCTTTTTACCCCCCTAGTCCTCATACCTTGTGCGGGGAAAACTCCAGTTTCCAGGCAACATTGGTGTATTTTATCAATCAAATCCTGCAAATTAATTATATTTTCTATATTTTCAGAATATTCAACGATAGCGTGTGCCATATGATAATCTCAAAAAACAAAAGTTATTATTAGAATATAAACGGATATTGACAATTAATGATTATAATTTAGGACTCGATTAATCAAGCGTCGTTATTAATCTAATTTAACATGTTACATTAATTGAGAGACAAATGTTTGAAGGTACAGAAGGTATCAGGGGGTCTATTCCTCCCTTAATCACTCCCTTTATTAAAAATGAGGTCGATTATGCCTCTTATGCTGAACTGGTTAATTTTCATCTTGCCGAAGGATCTCATGGTATTTTGGTGAATGGTACAACTGCTGAGCCGTCAACCCTATCCGTTGAAGAGAGAAATAATATTGTTGATATAGCTGTAAAGGAAAGCTCGGGGAAAATTATAGTAGTTGCTGCGACGGGCTCCCAGTCATTGGCTGAGACGAAGATTTTATCTAACCATGCGGCCAAGACTGGTGTTGATGCTCTTCTAATAGTCACCCCCTATTATATTCGTCCGTCTCAGGCTGGTCTCGTTGAATATTTTCTTGAAGCAACAAAAGAAATTAATATTCCCTGGATGATTTATCATATTCCAGGTAGGGCTGCAGTCTCGGTAACAATTGATACTATTTTATCCCTGAAAAAATCTTCAACTACATTTATTGGAATGAAACACGCGGTAAATGATTTGGGGTTTGTATCTGAGTGTCTTAATGTTCTGCCAGACTTTAAAGTTTTTGTTGGACTTGAAGAACTTAGTTTTCCTGAATTGGCCGTTGGTGCGGTAGGTCTAATGAATGCGGTAGGTAATTTGAGGCCTCGCTTGTTGGCAGATATGTGCCAAGCTGTCTGGGATAATGATTTAAATTTAGGTCAACAAATTCATCAACAACTGTTTGAGCTGAACAAATCGGTGTTTTATGAGACAAATCCAACTCCCATAAAATATATGATGAAGAGGCTCGGAATTTTGAAAAACAACGAGCATCGGTTACCAATGATTTCCGCAAACAAAGACCTAGAACAAAGGCTGGATGGTGTGTTAGAGCGCGCAGGGCTCCTAAAAGGTTTATCATAATGAGACTTTCATCATACTCACACAAAGGACAAGATTCCTATGGAATAGTGCGGGGTGACGGTATAGTCGACTTAAAAAAAAGAGTTGGGAATAAATACCCAGATTTATTATCAATATTAAGGGCTGATAAATTAGAAGAAATAGTTACCCCACTCAGCAATACGGAAGCAGATTTTGAAGTAAATGATATTATATTTAATAGGCCAGTAACTTTTCCAGAGAAGATTTTCTGCATAGGCGTGAATTATGCTAATAGGAATGAGGAGTACAAGGATGACTCTGAACTTCCAAACTATCCCAGTGTATTCGTTAGAACCCCTGACTCTCTAGTTGGTCATGAAAATAAAATAGTTAGACCACCCGAATCTCCGCAGCTTGATTACGAAGGGGAAATTGGTTTGGTCATAGGAAAAAGTGGTAGACGAATAAAGAAGGAAGATGTTTGGGATCACTTAGCAGGCTTTACAGTGATTAATGAGGGCACCATTCGGGATTGGCTACGACATGCTAAATTTAATGTTACGCAGGGAAAGAACTTTGCTGCTAGTGGAGGTATTGGTCCGTATATGGTAACAAGGGATGAGGTAGAGGATATTAGCAACTTATCGCTTGAAACCCGCGTTAATGGAGAGGTTAGGCAAAAGGATGTAGTCTCTAACATGATATTCGGCATAGATTATATTGTTCCTTACCTTTCAACCTTTATGGAGCTCAAACCGGGAGATATTATAGCAACTGGAACACCACCAGGGGCCGGCACCTATTTTGACCCCCCGAAATGGTTGGTACCTGGAGACTTAGTTGAGGTTGAAGTCGCTCGAGTTGGCATATTGAGAAATGAAGTTATGGATGAAAATGTGAGTTGAAACGGTATTCTAGTCAACCACCGCAATCGCGTTTATCTCTATTTTACACCTCGGGTCTGTAGCCAATCTTACTACCTGAACAGTGGTAGTTGCTGGTTTAGACTCTTCAAAATATTCAGCCCAAACCTGATTTAAAACATCTTGTTCATCCATATCAGTAAGAAAACGTTCTGCTGATATAACATCTTCGAAACTGGCATTTGCTGCCTCCAGTCCCTTCTTTAGATTATCTAAGGCTGCCCTAGCCTGACCATCCATATTGTCTGGCATAGAGTCAAATTCTTCTGGGCGGTGGGGGTGGTGGTGATAGACGGGTGCAGCAGTAACGCCAGCGCAAAAAATCATGGAGCCACCAGTTACTTTTATAGCTGGAGCGTAAGGCATCCACATATCTGGGGTATCCGGCCAATGGAGATTTTCTACCTTTTTTGTCATTTGTTTTTTCCCTATATATTTAGTTATTTATTATAATATACTTTTTTTATTTATAAGTTTTCAAATACTCTTATGTACCTTAATCAATTTAAATTATAACTGGAGGAGATAAATGTCGTTTAATTGGAGGGAGCGGGATGACGAAACCGTCGAATACCATTTTAATCCAAGGTTAAGTGTTCCTGATATACTTGAGTTAATCCAGGCCCACTCTGAGAAGTCAGCTCGTGTTATAGAGCTAATAGGTGGAAACCTTGATTTAAGATATGGAAACCGACCCAAACAAACTCTCGATATTCACGTTGCGAGGAATGAGAGCCTCGGATCTCCTGCCCCTTGTTTAATTTTTATTCACGGGGGCTACTGGAGAATGTCAGATAAAAAAGATGTAGCCTTTATTGCTGAACCTTTGACTGAAGACGGAGTTACAGTTGCTTCAATAAATTATGATCTCTGTCCAGATGTAAACCTGGATATCATCGTGGAGGAAATTAGGGAGGCAGTGGTTTTCCTATGTAAGAATGCCAAGAAATTTTCCATTGACGCTAACAGATTATTTATCTCTGGTCATTCGGCAGGAGGACATTTAACAGGAATGATGTTAAAACAAAATTGGGAATCTCATGGCTTGCCGTCAGAATTGTTTAAAGGCGGTATACCATTGTCACCGATATTTGAACCTGAGGTTGTTATGCGCACATCGATAAATGAAGACGTCAGGTTAACTTTAGACATGGCTAGGAGAAATGATGTACTATCCGCTCCCCCATTAACAAGTGGCGAGATATTATCAGTAGCTGGTGCACTTGAACCAGAGGGCTGGAGACAACAATCTCTATTATACACTGATTTATGCACTAAAAGTGGGATAAAAGCTAATTACCTTGAAGTTCCTGATTGCCATCATTTTAGTGTTTTGGATGCATTTGCTAATAAATCGAGTACGCTCTACCAAAAAGTGTTTTCAATCATTTCTGGTTAACAAAGTCATACTATTTTTAAAAAAATTCCAAAATTGTCTTTGGGTATCAGTTTATCATTGTTAAGATCTGACCTTGTCAATTTGGTTTTTAAGTGAGGAATTTATAATGCCAAACATTTCACTTCTTGATTTGGATGATTTAGAAAAGACCCAGTTAAAACCCTTTATCAAGAAAGCGCTGAGGAACAGAGCGCCGGATCCAGCTTTTCATGCGATAATGGGGCATAATCCTGAACTTTGTAAGTCCATGTATATTGCCTGGGGTACTGTGTTTCAGACGGGCAACATAGATCATAAATTGAAAGAAATTATTAGGGTCCAGTTATCTAGATCAGTTAACTGTAATTATTGAGGTAATGTGAGGTCTGCTTCGGCGAAGCAGCAAGGACTGACAGAAGACATGATTGATGAGGGTATTTATAATTATCAGCAATCAGAGGTATTAACTGATCAAGAAAAAATGGCGCTCAAATTTAGTGACCTTATGGATAAAACACCTAATGC
>PTLG01000036.1 GCA_002937995.1 Alphaproteobacteria bacterium MarineAlpha3_Bin7
TTTTGAGTTGCCTCTCGGATAACCTATCCTCTCTCATTACTATGCCCGCTATACCACACATTAATTTGTTATCTCACGAAAGAAGTCTATGTATTGATCTACTACGACCTTTTCGGAAAAATTATCAAAATATGTCAACTTACCTGACTCACCAATTTTTCTACAAAGCTCTGGTACACTTAAAAGTTCTTTGATAGTTTTACTTAACAACTCAACATTATCCACTGGAAAGAGAATTCCGTCTTTTCCATTGTTAATTAAGTTACGCGGACCAACACTGTCAGCCGCAACAACTGGAAGCCCTCTTGACCACGCTTCAAGTATAATATTCCCAAGGGGTTCGTGACGAGATGGACACACCAAAATATCCGCGGATAACATAAGTGCATCTATATCTGTCCTCCAACCCAGAAATCTAACCCTTTCCCCTACACCCAATTCTGAGGATTTTATTTTCAATGCAGATCCCAATGGCCCATCGCCCGCCAACCACAGATAAACGTCAGGAACTTGTGCCAAGGCATCCAAAAGTACGTCAAATGCTTTATTTTCATGAAACCGCCCGGCACCCAATATTATCTTCGCTCCTTCCGGAGTATTAAGTGTATTACGGTTTACTGGGAAAGCTTCATTCGTGGATGCAAAATTAGGTATATATTGAATATTTCTTGCTGGCCAACCATTAGCGACGAGGTGATCCGCTATGTCTTTGGTGTTAGCTACCAAGTAATGACATCGCCTAAAATATTTTAAATTATAATACCCTCCTAAACGACCAACATGAACACCTTTATATTGAAGAGGTATCAACTTAGTAGCTCTGCTCATCCAAGAAAAAAGGACATCGGGTTTATATGTATTAATAATACTTGAAACCCGCCATTTTGTAATCAAGTCCCAATTATTATAGAAGCCCATTTCAATTGGCGATAAACCGCTTAACTCCAGTTTCTTTTTTCGCACTACATTAGGACGCATTATTATTTTCTGCTCAATATTTCTATAACAGATGGCTGAAGCCAAGCGAACAAAAAATTCCTCAGCACCTCCATAACGAGAACCGGCAATAACTTGCAATAATTTCACTTTGGTATAAACCCTTCAAAAGACTGCGCCACCTCACGCCAACCCCAGTGTCTTTGTTGTTTTTGACAATTTAGGTGAAATTCTCTCCACTTTTGATCATCTTTTAACAAGCTAATGGCTGCGTTAGCAAAATCTTCATCAGATTTAGTAATAAAACCTGTTTGGCCATCTTTAACTCTTTCCGGGGTAGAACCATAGTCTTGAACTATTGCAGGTACGCCCGCAGCTTGAGATTCTCCGAGAGCTAAACAAAAAGTTTCATTAACATCCCCTCTATACAACATTACTCTAGATTTCTTAAACTCTTCGATAAGTTGGCTTTTTGCTACTGGACCTCTTATTACTACACCCTTATCTTCCAACCTTTCAGCAAGCCACAGTATACTGGCCATCTCACTACTCTTACGTTGCCCGACCTTTCCATATGTTTTAGAACCTGTAAAAAGATGAAACTCCGCTTCTGGTATTAGGGGCCAAATAGACTTTTCCCAAATTTCCAGTAACCAGCTAAGAGACCTTAGAGGGTTAGAAGTGAATATAGCGCGAGGAGCTGGAGGCGTCTCCAGCTGAGGAACATTCATAAACTCCGCTGATATTCCATAGGGAATAGTTTTTCTTCTCCTACCAGGGGCCCACATTGGGTATGTGGACGCATGATAGTCACCAATAAAAACAATAATAGGCTGATAGCGCCAAATTTTGTATAGATACCGGCGTTTAAGTAGATATTTAGCAGGATTATGCGTCCAAAAAATAGTCTGACCTGCATTGGGCATCAAAGTAATCAATTGGTCTCCCCTATTTGCAACGAAGACATCAGCTTCAGATGGCATATCATGCGAAAGTGGTGCCCAATTGACTCCATCAATTATTTGAGCAGATTGGCAATGGTTTCGCACCAAGACCTCGTGACCAAGCTTTGCTAGTTCCTTGGTGAGATTAATTAACGAGCTTTCTACACCCCCCAAGGGGCCCTTATCAATACTATGACCATCAAAGTCAATGCCATCATCCGCGAAAACAAAACGTGCCATCAGCTATCTTCATTTCTAGCTTTAATATAAGATATTATGGGGTATAACGCCGCCAGTAGGGCAATTAGCAATCCATAACCACCCTCTTTATATCCCTTTCGGCCTATATAGCATTTTATAAATCTAGAAAAAATTCTCCTAATATTTTGCAAGTACGACCCCTGTTCATTTTGCTCCCTCATATCCCTGGCCCTTGCAGAGGTGTAAGAATCTAGTCTACGTATCATGTCTGATATATTTCTATCTACAAAATGCTCAACACGACCATTTAGCATTGGGCCTTTTGATCCTGTCCATGTCAATTCAGGATGAACCCTCTGCCTGCCCCATTTTTTTACACCATTCCTAAAAAGTCCAGGATATGCAGCCTTTCCAAAGTATGCACCCCAACCATGGCGCACCAACCGATCCCCAATATAGTTGTCTACCGGTATCTCATGCCAATCAAATTTATTGGCAGATATTACCTCCATTATTTCTGAAGCTAATTCTGGACTAACATGTTCATCCGCATCAATCTCAAGCACCCATTCCTCATTACATTTGCTGATAGCATCGTTTCGGCGATCACCCTCCGTATCCCAAGAGCCAGAAATAATAGTGGCTCCATATTTTAACGCAATATCCTCAGAAGAGTCTGTGCAACGATCTAAAGCTACAATAATTTCCTGAGCAAACCCTAGCTTATCTAAACATTTTTCGAGCCGGTCTTCTTCATTATGGACAGTTATGCAAGCAGATAAACCAACCTTCTTCATTATCTTCTACTTTCACCCTTTTCCCAGAGTTTTATTATTGCATCCTCAACCATTTCAACTGTTAGGGAATCCATTAGTGAGGCCGATGTCCGATGGTCAAAGTTATCTGGAAATATATTTTGAAAGGGTACAGTAGTTCTAACAGTTATTGTATTATTTCCCCAAGGAGCATAGAGACTTTCCTGGGTCGGACCAAAAAGGCCAACAGTGGGGACGCCTGAAGCCGCTGCAAGATGCATCAAACCTGAATCATTACCAACAAAAAGAGAGCATCGTGATAAACAAGTGTAAACCGACAAAAGGCTTATCTTTCCGACTAAATCAATACACCGATCATCTGGTATTTTTTCCATTAAAACTAAAGCCATAGGCCTTTCGTCTGACCTCCCAAACACTGCAATATGCGCATTCTCTAAAATACCATTACTCCCAGTAACTCGACTTATTAACTCGGAAAAATATTCGGATCTCCAGGTCTTGGCCCTCCAATTAGCTGTTGGACCAATTGCTAAAACTGGTACGTTAGATGGTATAAGCTCCTCTGCTAATTTTAAATCAACCTCACCAGGCCATATTTTAGGTGAAGCTACTTGATCTAAATTGATTACCTTGGATACATTCTCAATAAATAATCTTGATTTATCGCTTTTCCCCATACCCAATCGTTTTTTTCTAAATAATAGAAATGTAAGAGGAGCATTCCGCAGGTCTATTACCAAGTCCCAAAATGAATAAATGCATAACCCCCATAGCCTTAACCAATGCAAAGAAAAAAGCATCTTGTCCAATACAATAATCCTTTCAAGATTAGGTACTTTCTCAAATATAGGGGCCGCCGCTGGACCGCAGGCAATGGTAATGCGTAGATTGGGATTGTCCTCAATCAGTTGGTTCAATATCCCTGTAGAGATTATAGCGTCACCCAAGCGTGTAGATGTAACAAATAAAAGTTTCATAGAGATATTTGAATGCCTCTAAGGTAACAATGTTATTAATTAAACAACCATAATGATTTTAGCATAAAACTATATGGTTGTTTAATAATTCATTTAGCAATACAAATCTAGAATGGTCAAAATTTTTGTAGCTATGAAAATAAAATTCTATATGATTAGTATCAATTAAAAGGTATTCTATCTTTATATTTTTTATTTTTTGATCTGTTATTTATGAAAACTTATGAAAACTTCTGTCGTTTAGATGATAGGAAAATAATTTCCCTAAAAGGCCCTGACTCTATTGATTTCCTTCAGGGCCTTGTATCTTGTGACGTGAAAAAAGTCTCTGAAACACAGTCTGCTTATGGTGCATTCCTTACACCACAAGGAAAATTTTTATTTGACTTTTTTATAATGTCTTTTCGCGATGAATTGTTATTAGATTGCGAAGCAGATCGCATCGAAGATTTTTGTAGAAGACTTAATCTATTTAAACTTAGATCAAACGTAGAAATCAGAATCATTGATGAGTTAGAAGTCATTGCCCTTATAGGGCGTGATAGTCTTAAGCTTTGCGAACTGGAAGAAATTCTGGGTTTCACAAAACAAATAGAGGGCGGAGTTCTGTATTCAGACCCCAGGCATCTAGATATTGGAGGAAGAGGGGTTATAAGCAAATCATTCCTTGTGGAAACTATGCCTAAATTAATACCCGAAACAGAAAATAGAAACTACCATCACCTGCGGATATCCTTAGGGATTCCTGACGGGAGTAATGATATTAAAGTTGAACAATCCACATTACTAGAGTGTGGCTTTGAAGAATTAAATGGGGTGGATTTTGATAAAGGCTGTTACATGGGCCAAGAATTGACGGCTAGAACTAAATATCGAGGCCTTATAAAAAAGCGTCTAATGCCCATAGAAATATTGGGAACACCTCCAGAATTAGGATCAGAAATAGTACAACAAGGAAAGACTGTAGGTGAAATAAGATCTACTATTTTGGACAAAGGAATAGCCCTAATTAAATTAGAGGCCTTAGAAAAGAAAGAGGAATTGCTCGCAAGTGGGGCCGTCGTCAAGCCTTTAAAACCCTCTTGGGTAAATTTCTGATATAATCAATAAGAATGGATCAAAAAGAGTACTCGGAATTATTAGGACCAGTCGAAAGAGTTTTTGGCAGATCAGTTGCAAGATATGGCTCTCGACCGAAAGCTGTTGCTTGGCGGGATGGTAAAAGACAAATCAGACGCTTTGGGATTTTTTCACAGCTCTTTTCGCTAATGTCTAAGGACACAAGGTTTGTCGTGAATGATCTCGGATGTGGTTACGGTGCTCTATTTATCTATTTAAAAAACCTACCAGAATTTAATAAATCTAGTTACTTCGGCTATGACATAAGCTCAGATATGATCACTGAGGCAAAAAAAAACCTGACGGACCCACGGGCAACCTGGATAAGAAGCCACATAGCAACTGAACGCAGCGACTTCTCTTTTGCCTCCGGAACCTATAACATGCTTATGAATGCCGACGAAGACCGTTGGCGTGAGTATGTTGAAGATAACCTTATGCAACTTTGGTCAAAAACCCGCCTAGCACTTTGCTTTAACATGCTCAGCAACAAATCACCAAGAAGACAGAAAACACTTTACTACGCCGATCAAGATCATTTCACACAATTTTGCAAAAATAATATGGACGCTAAAGTAATAATGTCAGATGTACTGTCTCCAGAAGAGTTTGTGATATTTGTAGTCCGCAAACAAGTATCAGAAAAGGAGAACTAATAGGCCAAGTAAAATGAGCATAACTAGAGAAACTCTCTGAAAAACTATACCAGGCAACAATTTAAATAGATTAGAACCTATCCAGGCGGCAATAAGCTGAGGAATAGCAATAGCAAACCCTGTATAATATGATTCTGTAGTCATACCCCCGCCCAAGTTAACAGCGATAAAAACAAAGAAAGATATAAGTGCGACGGCTATTATTATAGTCGCACGTTGTGTATCAGGACTTTTGGAGTCAGATAAAACGTAGAGGACAAGGGGAGCCCCACCTAAACCAGAGAAACCGTTAATCACTCCACAACTTACTCCAGCAAGAGACGCTGGTAGTATTCCTCTTGATCCTCGATAACGCCAGCCTGACAGTTGTAATATTGCGGAGCCAATGATAATTACCGCTATAAGTTTAATAACTATTTCTGTTTCTAGATGAAATAAAAAATAGGTGCCCAAGGGTATCGAAATTACAATTGATAAGAACAAGGGCCAGTACGCTCTCCAGATTACCCTCTTAATTGCCCAAGGTAATAATTTGATAGAAACGATCATTCCTCCAATTAGTATCATCCCTAGCGATTGTATGGGGCCATAAACCAATGTAACTATTGGCATCATAATCATAGCCCCGCCCCAACCTGTAAAACCATGCATCAAGCCGCCGAGTATGCCAGCAAACATGGCAATTGCTATATTCACGTCCCACATTTGGTAGAATATTTCTATCATCCTAGTAATATTCCTATAATCTAGATAAACTGCAACCTTCCTTGATGCAGAATAACGGAGATTAAGAAATGGCTCGCGGTGTAATTGATCTAGAAGGTATAGAGTCCAAGGAACTCCAGGAAATAAAAAATCTTTCTGGAACACCAAATCTACCCTTTAGGATAAATAAAATAGGTCATGTTGTTTTGATGGTTACCGACCTCAAACGATCTGTCGACTTTTACACCAAGGTTCTTGGTTTTAGTGTTTCAGATGTATACCCGGAAACAATGATGCCCGGATGTATGGTTTTTATGCGTTTTAGCTCTGATCATCACGGAGTAGCCTTAGTTGGCAAAGCCCCCAATGGATCAAAAAATATAGAACTCCACCATATGGCCTTTGAAGTTTCAACCATAGATGAAGTCTTTACAGCCAGGGAACATTTAAGGGCTAATGATGTCCCAATTCAATTCGAAGGCAGGAGGAGAGCTGGAGCACAAGTTGCTGTCGAATTCCTCGACCCAGATGGTCACTGGCTAGAAATATATTGGGGCCTGGATCAAATACCCGAGGGGAAAAATGCCCGCCCTCCATCGGAGTGGGTAGAGGTATTTTCACTAGAAGATGCCGTTGATAATGCACCAACAGGGCAAGACACGACCTTGGGAAATAAAAAACTTAGAAAAGATATTTAATTAATAATGGGGAAAATATTTTGAGTAATGTTGCTAAAACAAATGATGGTATTGAAATTTATTATGAAGTAACCGGAAGCGGTGAACCCATCATTTTTGTTCACGAATATGCTGGTGATTTTAGGAGCTGGGAACAGCAGGTACGATACTTTAGCAGACAGTTTAAGTGCATAACTTATAACGCCAGAGGATATACTCCATCAACAGTTCCTGAAGAGGTAGAAAAATATAGCCAAGAATTTGCGCGAGATGACCTATTAGCTGTTCTAAATGATCTGGAAATTAAGACGTCACATATTGTTGGCCTTTCTATGGGTGCCTTTGCCACTCTACACTTTGGCATGACCTATCCGGAGCGCGTTAAGTCCATGGTCATTGCGGGCTGTGGATACGGCGCGGAACCCCTTACACGTGAGCTTTTTATAGAAGAAGCAGAAACTACTGCAAAACAAATCAATCAGGAAACCATGGAATCTTTTGCCAAGGGATATGTAAAAACTCCAAATAGAATTCAATATTTTAATAAGGACCAGAGAGGTGCAATAGAATTTGAAAAACAATTAGGAGAACATTCTACTGTGGGATCTGCCAACACCATTCTCGGAGTGCAATCAAGGCGCCCCTCTCTCTATGATCTAGAAACGGAAATTCGTAAATTAAAGATACCTACATTAATTATTAATGGCGATGAAGACGAACCCTGCCTTAATGTGGGTATATTTCTGAAGAAACTTATTACTACATCTGCAATGATTACTCTGCCCCTAACTGGGCACGCTAGCAACCTAGAAGAACCAAGCTTGTTTAACATGTTTTGTGAAAATTTTTTCCATAAGGTTGATGCTGGACAATGGAAGGAAAGAGACCCTCGTTCCTTTAAGGGAGGAATAATGTCTAGGCCAGAAAAATAATAAGAACCTTTTTTCAGGACAAAAAATGAGAGAAGACGTAACTAAGGAAAATTTATACAGGAGAAGAATATGAAAATAAGCACACTAGTAGCAAGTCTAATAGGTATAATTATAATAGCTGGAGCTTTGTTCTTTGCCACGAGACATCTATGGCTCTAGCTAAACTCTAGGAATACCAAATTTCTCTACGCCACTTTATGCCAATAATAATCGTGAGAGCTATCCCAATAATTATATAAATGGACATAAAGATATTATATCCAAAATATTCAATCAAAAAACCAGATGCGAGTAAGCCTAAGGGAACACCATAAATAGCTAAGACCCTAACGCCCATTACTCTTCCTCGCACCATCTCATTTGTAAATGCCAACAAAGCTACTGACATGGATGTCATAGCCAAGCTATGGGCTACTCCAACAAAAAACAGGACCACTAAAGCATCTAGCTTTATGGTTACAAAAGAAAATACTGCGAGTATTAAGTACCACATGACAAGATTGATAAGCATCAATCTCGATGAGTACTTTTGGCTGGGAGTTGCAGCCAAAACCAGGGCACCGGAGACAGCCCCAAATGAGAAGGCAGCCAATAACTGACCGAGCCCATTTTCATCCAAAGAGAGGATATCCTTAGCTATAAATGGCATCAAACCATGTGTTATGGGGAATGCTGTTAAATTAGCCAAAAATGCTAGGCATATAATCGCTAACACTCCAGGCGAATTCCATATATATAACAACCCATCTTTCAGCTCACTAAACAGTCCCCGCTCAGGTGTTATCTGATTATTATTATCAACCGCTTTATCAGCCCTAGGATGTGCTCGTGAAACACCCAAAGTAAAAAGCAAGCTCCCAGTATACACGATCACAACAAAAATATAAGCCAAACCCAGACCCAACCAAGAGAAAAGACCAGCCCCAACGAGTGCCCCAAAAATTCTTGCTGAATCCTGAGATATTCGCGAGAAACTAGTTGCCTTCATAAAAAGTTCTTTTGGAATAGAGTCCCCAATTAGTGAATTTCTTAACACAATGTCTGAGGGTTGAATAAGGCCTGACATTGTGGCCAAACCAAATACTAGGTAAATGGAAAGTAAATCGGAGAATTCAAAAATTGCAATACAGGAAGCTAATAATAAAACAGAAAAACGTATTATACACATCATTTTACGGCTTCCCCAGCGATCTCCTGCAACACCAAACCATGGTGATAAGAGGCTACCTAGAAACCTTAAAGCACCAAAGGCTGTGAGCATCAGGACCGAGTCTGTTGTCGTAAAAATGTACCAGCCTAAAATTAGAGCTTCCATTTCATAACCCCAGGACGCAAGCAAGTCCGCGGGCCACTGAAAACGGAAACTTCTAATGCTAAACGCTTCAGCTAACTTTAAATTACTGAGTATTGCTATTTTCATGGGAAAATGATGTTGGTATAGACAGAGATCGGCATTAGTTAGTTGATACTCAGATTGTTGCTATTAGGAAGGCGAATAAGCTTGTTTAGCCGACCACCACAAATTAAGCTTACAAGGAATTAAAGGGTTAGAAAAGCTATGTTAAAATTCTCTGCGAATTTAGGTATGATGTTTGGTGAAGAAGAGGACCCCATTAAAAGAATGGAGTTAGCTAAAACTTCTGGATTTGGGGCTGTGGAATATCTTTTCGTTTATGACATGTCATTAGAAACTCTTAAAAGCGAGAGTAGTCGGCTTGGTCTGGGGTGGTCTGTGATTAACATTGCTTTGGGCGAAGGTATCAAGAATGGGCCTCTGGTCGCAGCTACCCCGGGGAAAGAGGAATCCTGGAAAGAGAATGTTGCAGCAGCTATTGAATATTGTGATGTTCTGCGCCCTGCTACTGCGGTAATTCCAGCGTTTTCCCCTCCAGAAAGCGTATCTCGAGAAGATGCCATGGAAGTATTTAAACCAAGCTTGATCTATGCAGCAGAAGAATTCCATAAAATAGGGATAAAACTTAGTATTGAACCATTAAACCCAAAAATACGAGCAAACGCTTTACTAACTACATCTGCAGAAACCTTGGATCTTATCGAGGAGCTAGGACACAGTAATTTAGGTATAGAATTTGATGTATTCCACTTGTATGCAACCGAAGGCAATATAGATGCAAATATAAAAAAATGTCTTCCTAATGTAGGTAATATACAGATTGCGGATATTCCAGATCGAAACGAACCGGGCACTGGTGAGGTGGATTTTGAGAGTTTTTTTAAGGTACTGGAAGACTGTAACTACCAAAACTGGGTAGCTGCAGAGTATATACCCTCCTCAAACACACTTGACTCGTTAAATTGGATGAAAAATTACCTCTCTAATTAACACTATTGATAGATCTACAACCCTTAGGAATATTTAGATGAAAATAGGGAGTTACATTTACAAGGGCAAAACTAGCTATGGAGTAGAAGTTCAGGATGGTATATTTGATCTAGGCAGTAGAATTGGTGATAAGTATCCGAATCTTCAAATATTGATTAGGTCATTTGCACTAGCTGAAGCAAGTAAATTAAGTTCTGGAAAATCGCCTGACTTTATTCAAGAAGATATCATCTTCCTGCCGCTAATGCCGGATAATATCAACATATATTGTGCGGGTATAAATTATTTGGACCATATTCAGGAAACTGGTCGAACCCGGCCAGAAAAGCCAACCCTATTTTTAAAAACATACCAATCTATGGTGGGCCATTTAGAAAACCTTGTCTGCCCGTCAGCATCTGAACAATATGATTTTGAAGGTGAGTTGGCAGTAATAATTGGTAAGCCAGGTAAAAATATAGCTCTGGATACCTGGGAAGATTATGTAGCTGGATATACCATCTTAATGGATGGGTCAGTGAGAGATTTTCAAAAAGTTTCTGTGGATCAAGGTAAAAACTTTTATCACTCCTCATCAGTAGGACCATGGCTCGTTACAAGAGATGAATGTCCGAACGATTTTAGTGAACTTAAATTAACCACAAGATTAAATGGTGAAGTTATGCAATCGTCAGACGCAGGTAAACTCTGCTTTGATGTATCAGAATTAATTTCTTACTACTCTAAAATAGTACACTTCCAACCTGGCGATATAATAGCAACCGGAACGCCAGGTGGCGTTGGATCAAGAAGAACTCCACCTATCTGGATGAAAAACGGCGATCAGATCGAAGTAGAAATTTCTGGTTTGGGTACCTTAAGTAATACAATTATAGATGAATAAAGCATCATTTTATCTTTGCTTCAATTTCCCTGCCTGACCTGCCACTAATCTGACCTTCCTAGGTCCAGCCATCCACATAGCAAAAATAGATAATAAGCATAGAAATACCGCTAACAAAAATGCACCTTGATAATCTCCTGTCAGATCAAATACCAAACCTGTTACCCAAGGACCTAATGCCCCCCCAAATCCCGCTATGGCGCCAATTACGCCCATTATTAGTCCATAACGACGGCCCTCAAATAATTCTATGGGGACCGCACCAAAAACGGCAGCGAACCCATAACCTATTAATCCTTGAAAACAGCACATGAGAATGACGAGTATTTCAGAAGGCCAGAAAGGAATAATTACTAAAAGCAGATAAGTTGCTGCAAAACCTAAAAGCCCAATTGTCCAACCCCATTCCCTTCCTATTTTGTCGGACAAATAGCCAAGACCAATTTGACCTCCAATACCCATTAACCCCACTAGGCCTAAGGCAAGAGCAGCAATTTCTGTTGAAAATCCAACATCAATTAGGAATCTAGTTTGATGGACTTGTACGCCGTACCAAACATACAAACCACTGCTAAATGCTACCATCAACCACCAAAACCTATGGGTCTTGATTGCTCTTAAAAGGGTCCACTCCGTATTCACCCAATCATGATCTACAATCCTAGCATCCTTAACGGCCTTTTCATCCGTAACATCTAATTCTACTTTTTCTATTTCCCCGTCTGGCTCCAAGCCAAGATCATTTGGACTCTTTCTCTGAAAAATTAAATTTAGTGGTACCAAAATAGCAAATAACGATACTCCGATAATAATTGATGTGAAGCGCCAACCATCCAGTTCAATAGAATACTGAACCAAAGGAAATAAGATGATAGACCCTACACCAACGCCAGAAAAGGCTATACCCATTGCAAGTCCACGGCGTTTATTAAACCAATTTGGTAAAAAAGTAGTCTGGGCCACATAACTAAAAAACAATGCTCCGCCCATTACCATAAGACCTAATGTCAAATATAAGTGCCACGGGGCTGTGGCTAATGGTGCTAAAATGAATCCCAGAGCGGATACAGCTGCTCCGGCGGGAACAACAAAACGAGGGCCAAATTTATCTATCAAAATACCTAAGATTGGCGCTAGAAAAGAATACCCCAAAAAACCTACAGAAAAAGCGGCAGCTACTGTCCCTCGGCTCCAACCAAACTCATCCAATATTGGCGGAAATAATAAAGAAAAAGTTGTGCGAGCATTTAGACCGACACCCATGGTAATAAAACCAACAGCAACAATTACCCAACCATAATAAAAAGGTATTCTATGGGCAAAATTTGGTTTTTTTGTTTTCATATATTTTTCCATCCAATTTATAAGTAACTTCTATGGTCGGTCTAATTAGAGGTCTGGATGGAACAATTTAAATTTCCATTAAACAGGGTATCAAGAATGACTATTGGGCGTCTTGGATTATCATATCCGAAGCCTTCTCACCAATCATAATAGTCGGTGCATTTGTGTTTCCGGATACTAATGTTGGCATTATTGATGCATCTGCGACCCGCAGACCTGTGACACCTTTGACCCTCAAACGCTCATCTACTACAGCTTCTTCATCACTCCCCATTCGACAGGTTCCTACTGGATGGTAACTGGTTCGCCCGCTCTTTTGTAAATAAGCTAATAAATCCTCATCACTTTGAGAATCTGGGCCAGGCCTAACCTCTCGAACTAGATATTTTTTTATTGAGGGTTGTTCCATGAGCTTGCGGGCACTCTTCAACGCCATAATTAGAGTTTCTCTGTCGCGGTCAGCGGATAGATAGTTGGGTATAATAACCGGAGGCTTTTTAGCACTATTTGAAGATATTGTAACATGCCCTCTACTATCCGGACGCAGTAAAGCATTTATCAAGGCACATCCCGGAAATGAGTCAAGCGGACCACCAACTAACTCCGAACTAAACATCATTAACAGGTGCTGTATATCAGGGGTCTCCGTGTTTGGATGAACCTTAACATAACCACCAGTAAATGCAGCACCCATGCCCAATAAACCTCTTCCTCTAGTGAAATATTTTAGGGCCTCACTTATTTTATTGGACCAGCGGTTATTGATATCATTTACCGTAAAATTTTCTGTAACTTCATACATTAACGGAGCGTTGAAATGATCTTGCAGGTTTTGACCAACTTGGTTCCTATCTGCAACAACATCGATGCCTAAATTCTGTAATTCTTGTCCATTACCTATACCAGATAACTGAAGTAACTGAGGCGAACTATACGCTCCAGAGGATATGATTACCTCCCCTCTGGCTTTTGCCGTTACAGTTTGGCCTCCTCTTTCAAATTCGACACCTATAGCTCTTTTTTGATCAAATACTACTTTGTTTGCCTGAGCTCTCGAGAAAACTGTTAAATTAGGACGTTTACGGGCAGGTTTCAAAAAACCTACGGCAGCACTACAACGCTTCCCTCGGCGAGCTGTCCATTGAAAATATCCAAAACCCTCTTGCTCCTCACCATTGGTATCATTATTTAGTGGATAACCTAAACCTTCCGCTGCAGTTAAAAAGGCATCGGCCATAGGGTGAGGATCCATTGGGTCAGAAACCGCTAACGGCCCACCTACTCCATGAAATTTACTAGCTCCATGCTGTTGGTCTTCGGATTTCTTGAAATAAGGTAGCACATCGTCATAGCCCCAACCGGTATTGCCTAGCTGGCGCCAGTGATCATAGTCCTCTTTCTGCCCTCTCACATATAACATTCCATTTATAGAACTAGTCCCTCCAATAACTTTTCCTCTTGGCTGATACACTTTTCGTTTCACCCACTCTTTACCGGCCTCAGACCAAAACATCCAATTAACCTTAGGGTTTTGGAAATGTTTTCCATATCCCAGTGGAATATGTATCCAAGGGTTTCTGTCCTCGCCACCCGCTTCTAATAACAGAACCTCGTTGTCACCCGATGCTGAAAGCCTATTTGCCAACACGCAACCAGCACTTCCCGCTCCAACAATGATATAATCAAATTCTGTTTCTAAAGACATCTTTTACCCCAATACAATTAATACAAGGAGACTTCTCCCGATCGAAATATTTTCTGAGGAAGTTTATGAATAGACTCTCTCACACCATTTTCGCCGACTATATAATTATCACAAATCCAAGAAAATACACTGTCGGTTTTGTAACCGGGGTGGCAAACAATATTCATATTTTCACTTATATTTATTGTCTCATC
Organism: Alphaproteobacteria bacterium MarineAlpha3_Bin7; assembly: GCA_002937995.1. Classification (GTDB taxonomy): domain Bacteria; phylum Pseudomonadota; class Alphaproteobacteria; order Rhodospirillales; family UBA2165. Next base: position 14,394 of record PTLG01000036.1, read on the forward strand.
AAAGCGAACCAATGGTCTTTCAACCATGTCATAACCTTGACCATGGCAGTATAATCTACCCTCTTCCTGCTTACCATTTTCCCTCATAAATTCGTTAAACGCCTTCCATATTTCTGAGCATTCTGCTCCAGGTCTTAGCATATCTAATGTAAATCTTTGTGCCTCAAGAGTAAAAGCAAATTCACTCTCTAAAGTCTCAATTACATTATCGGTTGTATCCCCCACTACGATTGTTCGACCAATTTCTGTAAAATAACCCCCAGGACCATTACTCTCTACCAACATATTAAATATATCACCTTCATTTATAACCCGATCCTGTATATGCCTCGGCCCTATTTCTGTGGGTTCTCCAAATGTATACGACTGACACAGGTAAACGCCCTGTTCACTTCCAAGCAAATTACCCTCAAATTGGGCAATGGCTGCCACATCAGAGTCCCTCATCCCCGGTTCAATTTTTTCAATTACTGCTGTCATTTGTGAGTCTTGTTGAGATGCTGTACCTCTAATAAGCTCTAATTCCTCTGTACTTTTTATTATCTTTACTCGATCGACCAGCTCGGAAGCTTCAATAAACTTTGTATTAGGAATTTCACTTTTAATATATTCAACTAGTGCAAAAGACATCTGATAAGTACCTACCAGACCTATTGTTCCGCCGGCATAGTCACCAAGTACCCTGCATACTAACTCCGGATCATAATTCTTGGTATAAGGAGCCGACTCATAGGAAGGGGTTGTCATAATTCGACCAACACCCCTATTAAAACCATCCGACCCGCTTGGATCTATCTCCTTTTCCAATCCAAATGGCCCCTGTTTTACCACTGTCATAAGGCCATCAGCCGGAAAAACAACGGTATCCGGATAACCATTTGAAGCGGGGACATCTGTAAAATACTTGGTATATCCACCCATATGATCGTTATTGTTTTGCATTAGCAAAACATCTATTTCCCATTCTTCCATAGCTTTTCTAACTAAAGCCCAACGCCGTTCTAACTCTGGCGTGGATATAGGGGAATTAATTCTTTGAGACATTTGACTCATTTTTAATTTCTATCCCTAGATAGAATGCCACTTAGGTCTACAATATTTGTCATTTTGTCATAAGCTTGCAAACAATAATAACGGAGATTGGGTTCAATTATCTCTAATATATTTTTTGTATATAAATCACTTCGACCGCCAACGTGGGGTGTAATAAATACATTGTGCATATCCCAGAGAGGACTATTAGGTTCTAGAGGTCTATTCTCGAAAACATCTAGCCCAGCTCCAGCTATTTTTTTCTCCCTAAGTGCATCTATCAGTGCCGCTTCATCTACTACTCCACCTCTAGCAACATTTATAATACACGCCGTATCCTTCATTGCATCAAAGACCTGTGCGTCTATTATTTTTTCAGTGTCCACACTTAGGGGAACCAATATAACAAGAAAATCAATATCCGACACTGCCTCAAGAATTTGCTCCCGTGAGTAAACTTTTTCTATTCCGTCCACTTTTCTAATAGTTCTAGAGATGCCGGAAACACTCATTCCCAATGCTTTAAAACATCCTGCCATATGCTCAGCTATCGACCCAAGCCCAAGGATTGCAACTTTTCGTGTATCGAGTACTTTTGGCAAGAAGCGATCCCATATATGTTTTCCCTGGTTTTTGCTAAGTCTATTTATCTGCCTGTAAAGTGCCAGCATATGCAACAAAGTTATTTCTGTCATTTGTGGACCGTGTATTCCTCTACCACTCGTCACTATAACTTTCTGATAATTCGAAAGTGCTTCATGAAGGTGGTCTGTACCTGTAATTGTACACTGCAACCATTTAAGTTTTCTCATGCTCGCAACCATTTCTGGTTCAAGCCAACGGCACATAGAAATTAAAACTTCTGTGTCTATAAGGTAGGGATCAACATCTTTGGGATCATCTAGGAAAGTAAATTCTATTTCTTGAAAACGCGGTTCCAGAAAAGTTCTATAGGATTCAGCATCGTCATCAACAACAAGAACTTTTTTCATAAAAATCCAGTTCAATATTAGTGGGCGTGCACAACTCTCTCATAGACAGTCGGCATACCGGCAAACCAATCCACCTCGGACCAAGCACTATCTCTTTGCATATTTCTCCATGACCTATCCTGTAATAAGCCTATATCGCTAAATTCATGCAGTAAAAAATGAAGTTTCTCTCCTTCAATTGAAAAATACCGGCGCACACGTTCAATACGGCTTTCTTCATCACAGTAGGGAAAATACTGATCTACAAGCCAACTATTAAAATTCTGTATATTGTCTTCTGGAATCCTAAATCTATCGATTTGTAAAAATCTTGAAAAACTTTTTCCACCACCAGACAGTTCTGGGCCAACCCAGTTAAGCGTGTAACGATGTGGATTGATAAAGCGTTCGTGAAACTCTAAATCAGTTTTATCTCTATATTTTCTTAAGTTTTGATAAGGGCTAGAATATAGATCACCCAGAGTATCAACCTCATAAACTGTAAGATATTTGGAACTTGGTGACGACAAGTCTGAAACACTACTCAAAATATTATAACTGGCGCAGGCTCGAAAACCGATCTTGAGTCGGGCCGTAAACATATCTTTCTCTAACCACTCCCTAAACCCTTCCCTCCACTTTTCTTCAATATCAATAAAAAGTGCTAAAAGCGAGGAACCTCTGTTGGGTTTTTTACTAATCAAAGATCAAACCACTCATTGATTAAAAATAGGCTTGATTTGGACCCACTGTCGGCTGCCACTCGCAATCACCGAAAGGACCGTCCCCAGAATTCTTGACATATGCAACTCGGTCACTATTGGTATTACCGTCTAATAGAGCCCTATGAAGCCAATCAATAACATATTGATGACAATCTAGGCCTCCTAGATTTGGAAGTCCCCATAGCGGATGAA
>PTLG01000037.1 GCA_002937995.1 Alphaproteobacteria bacterium MarineAlpha3_Bin7
ACCATACAGGCCAGTGGCCGTTTTACTTGGAAAAACTGTTAATAATGGTTGGGGTGGCTACAACTGCTGTTGGGCACGAACATTACTCTTGTGCTTGGTAGGTGCGCTAGAGGTCCCGGGTGGAATGATGGGAACAAACGTAAAGCTAAATCGGCCAGCTAATGATAGGTTCTCTTCCGCAACCAAAGGGCCGGACGGCTTTATGGATTATCCTTTTAATCCAACCTCCAAGGAAGAGTGGAATAGTCAGCCCCATATCAGAAATGCATATAAAACACTGGTTCCACTAGCAGCAAATTCTGCTTGGTCAGCAGCCCTAGGACCAGCCCACCTGCCCTGGCTATTTCAAAAGAAGCCTCCCTCTAATTGGCCAAAACCAACTAAACCAGAGCTTTGGTTTTGCTACCGTACAAATCCAGCAATTTCTTCGTGGAACGCACCGGAAGTAGCTGAAAGAATATCCGAATTTCCTTTTACGGTTAGCTTTGCTTATACGCACGATGAAACTAATCATTTCGCTGATATTTTGTTGCCCGAGGCGACGGACCTAGAAAGTCTACAATTAATACAAGTTGGAGGTACAAAATTTGTAGAACAGTTTTGGACACAACAAGGGTGGACGTTAAGGCAACCTGCTGTTGAGCAGAAATTAAACACTATGGATATGACACAAATTTCAACGGAAATAGCCCATAGGTCTGGTATTTTGAAAGAATATAATAATGCAATTAACCGAGGAGCACACGGCGTTAGACTAGTCACCGACAATTATGATTACGGTATTGAGGAGTCAGTACCTCACGATATCGATACCATCTGGAATAATTCAGCATTAGCAGCAAGTCACGAGTTGTCTGATGGAACAGAGATTAATGATCTGGAATGGTTTAAAGAAAAGGGCTACATGTTAAGACCTTTTTCTCAATTAGAATGGTTTCTTTATCCCCACCTAAAAAGAAATAATATTCGTTTTGAACTTCCTTATCAGGAACGGATTTTGAGGCATGGAACCCAATTAGCAAATAGACTGCATGAAATTGGTATTGAATGGTGGGATGAACAATTAGAAGAATATGAGCCTCTGCCAAAATATAAACGATTTCCTGATATCTGGACTGAAGACGTCAAATTAGCCGGAAAGGATCCAGAGGAATACCCTTTCTGGGCCCTAACATCGAGAAGCATGCAGTATTCCTGGGGGGCTAATGTTGGAATTCCACTTATTAATGAGGTTGCTCAGAATATAACTGGACATAAGGGAGTAATCATTAATCGAACCAAGGCTCGCGAGATGGGACTATCTGAGGGTGATCCTGTCACATTGATGAGTGTATCTGGTGAAACCAATGGATATGCTGTTTTGCGAGAGGGCATCAGACCGGATACTGTGGTAATGGTTGGTCAATTTGACCACTGGAAAACGCCCTATGCAAAAGATCTGAAATTACCTAGCCTTAATTCTTTAACCTCCTTGTCTTTGAAACTAACTGACTCAACGGGCAGTGGATCAGATATTACCCGAATAAAAATAATAAAGGGAAGTGCCCAGGAAAAGAATTTTGGAAAATCCAGGAATAGCAACAAGTCTAACAAATGAGCAATTAAACAAAATGGAAACGAACGATCAAACCAGGTGGGGTATGGTAGTAGATATCAATAGGTGCGTTGGGTGTCAGACCTGCACTATAGCCTGCAAGCATACAAATGATACCGTTCCGGGTGTTCAATGGAGAAAAGTTTTGGATGTCGAGACTGGCTCCTATCCTGATGTCGAACGAGTATTTCTGGTAACAGGTTGTCAGCATTGCGCTGAACCCTCTTGCGTCCCTGTTTGCCCCACCGGGGCGACTAAGCAGCGGGATGACGGTTTAGTTACTATGGATTACGATTTATGTATTGGGTGCGCATCTTGCGCTGTTGCATGCCCTTATCAAGCTAGGACAATAGTGCACGACAAAGAGAGTTACTTTGCCGAAGAGACTATACAAGAGAAAAAAGTTGCCCATGATGAACGTTTTGGAGTAGCGCAAAAATGTACTTTTTGTGTGGACCGCCTAGATGAAGGACTGGCTAAAGGCCTTACACCAGGTGAAGACTGGGAAGCAACCCCCGCCTGCTCTGCATCCTGCATAGCCTCGGCAATTACCTTCGGAGACTTTAACGACCCTAATAGTAAAGTTTCAAAACTTACTCAGGACCAACCCTTCATGCAAATTAATGAAGAATTGGGGAATGACCCGCAAATTAAGTACCTTTATGAAACTCCCTCTGTTCCGGGTAGGGATGTCAGCAGCGATGAGCTGGAGACCGATCTATTTAATGATGAAAATAGCCCACTAGCTGGAGAAATCCAAACTTACTGGGATTGGAGAGCCGCAATGAACTTTATAATGGGGGGAATTGGCGCAGGCCTAACTGCTTTTGCAGGTTTATATTTTTATCTATTTGAAAATAACGGCATAATTTTGGAGTCATCTCTCTCAATAGGCGTTTTCTTTATATGTTGTGGACTATTTTTTGTGTGGCTAAAAATTGGAAGAAAACTTAGAGCTCTTTATGTTCTATTTAGACCACAAACCTCTTGGATGTCTCGAGAGGTATATGCGGTAAGCTCCCTTTTTTTATTAACTGGTATCAGCTTTATCTATGAATTGCCAGCTCTTGGGACATTAATTTTCTTATTTGCAGTTTTATTTCTATACTGCCAAACAAAAATTCTACAGGCATCAAAGGGTATTTCCTCTTGGCGGCAGAAAGAAATACCGATCTTGCTTTTGGTAATGGGGCTTTATGAAGGATTAGCTTTGTTTTCATTAATTGTATACTTCGGAGATAAACTTGTTTTTTATGATATGTTTGTCTCACTACTAGTTATTCTAGGTGCAACTAATACCTTTATACTGGCCAGATATTCGAGAAAAGTGTCCTCTATAGTTAACCCGGCCTCCCGAAAAATACTGGGTAAGGCTATCCCTAAATTGCAGGTATTGGGTTTTATTATACCAAGTGTGATCCTCGCTATTTATATGATGTTAGAAATTTTCACGGCCTTACCCTATTTACTAGGCTTGGTTCTAATAATAATTAACTGTGTATATTTCAAATTTATATTGATTGTAAAAGCAGGCCATCAACAAGGTTTTATTCTGCCGAAATTACCTCAAAGAGGCTCAGGTAATATGGCTGCATCAGCTATAAGCACCTAGATAATAAAAACTAAAAAATCTCGGTGACTGACTTTACAAGTTTCCGTGTATCACCGTTTCGCCATGTTAAACCAGATTTGTCAAAAAATTCTAAAATTTCTATAGCTAGATTTCTTCCCATTCCGGTTCCATCCCGGAACTGAGAAGCACTAAACCCCTGCTCTTTATTTTTTTCATAAAGTTGAGCGGCTATGTTGGCCAAAGCAATTACCGTATCTGGAAGTAAAAATCTATTCTTCGTAATTTGTCGAACCTTACCTAATTTTGCGACTTTAATCAGAAATTTATTGAGTTCTTTAGGCTCTATTTTAAGCCGCTCAGCTAATTCAAATACTACAGGAGGTTGAAACTCCCTCTCCATAATTACTTTTTCTATTTTATGCCATTGGTTTAAATCTTTTTTTGATAGCTCGGGTGAAAAACCTGGTAAGGCAAAACCTGAACCTACACCCAATAAAATTTGTTCGCTTATCATCTCGTTAGTTATACTCTCAAGAATGGCGACACTAGGTTTAACTGATAACAGTTTTCTTATTGCACTAAGTCCCAAGCTGGCTCTATCTCGATTTTCTTTGTGCCAATCTTTCAGTTTAGCAACTATTTCCAGCCTTATAGATTCCCAGTTTTCTGGGGAAAATATCGTTTTTTTACCTGCAGTTTCTGCAATCTTATGTTCGATTGTTTCAATTATTAACTCGCTATCCTCAGTCGTTATATTCCAAGCCCTATTGAAAAGGACTAAATCTACTCCAGTTTTACTATTTCTAATAAGTGAACAAAGTGCATTTACGGGATCACTATCATCCATAGCATTTAAAAATTTTATTCTATGGGGTTTGGCTCTCCCCCTAGCCGGGGGGAATGGATCTAGCACATAACCGCCCCCAAGTGTCCTCTGGGCGCTCTGATCCCTGATCACAAAATAGTCCGATTTTAAAATATTAATTCTCCGGTCTAAGACAATTTGTACCAAAGCCTCTTCCCCTGGTAAGATGGCTTTTTCTTCTAAAATTGCAACCCGACCTAGTGCCTCCGACGTGCCCGAATGTAGGTGAACGGGCGTCCAATGGGATAAAGACTTTTCTTCATTCAGCAGAACCCGTAGTTTTCCATCAAACCTGGCGACTGGATCATATACTTCACTATCCAGAACCCAATCTCCTCTTGCTATCGGAGATCTCTTTAAATCTGCACCTGTCAAATTAATTGCACATCTATCTCCCACCATTGCCCCTTTCGTCTCCCGATTTTGTGCGTGTATATTCCGCACTCTAACTTCGGCTCCAGTCGATGAAACGACTAAACTATCCCCTACGGATACACTACCAGAGAAAACACTACCAGTTACAATCAGTCCAACCCCTTGCCTATTAAATTGCCTGTCTACGGCCAACCTAAAATACCCACCCTGTCTCCCAGTCTCTGCGAGTTCAGCCATCAGCATAAGATGTTCATATAGATCATTTATCCCACGACCGTCGGCTGACGATACCGGAAATATATCGGCGCCTTTAATTGAAGAGCGACTAACTAACTCTAATATTTCCGATTTAACTGCCTTTACCCGATCCTCCGAAACCCTATCTATTTTTGTAATTGCAATCACGCCATCGGAAATATTAAGTAAATCAATAATTGACAGATGTTCGAGTGTCTGCGGCATTAAACCATCGTCTGCCGCAACAACTAACATCGCACAATCAACTCCCAATACACCCGCCAACATATTGCGAATAAATCTCTCATGTCCTGGCACATCAACAAAACCAAGTGTTTCATTTTTGTTATTTGACGAGTATGCAAAACCTAAATCGATCGACATTCCCCTCTTTTTCTCATCAGGTAGTCGATCAGTATCAACGCCAGTCAATGCCTTAACCAACGAAGTCTTACCATGATCAATATGACCGGCAGTAGCTATTATCATTTTTATTTCGCTTGAAAATTTGATAGCTGCTCAAGAAAAACCTCATCGTCCTCGAGACATCTAAAATCCAAAATCAGTCTATCTTTTGTAATACGACCGATAACTGGAACCCGAAGAGACCTGAACAATTTGTTTAACTGTCTTATAGAAGAAGAGTTCTTAGACTTAATTGCAATACCTTTACTAGGAATTGAATTAATTGGAAGGGCGCCGCTTCCGACCTGACTTTTACAGTCTATAACCTCCAGATCAAACTCTGGTTTAAATATATTATTTAATTTTGGTAATAAGCTATCTACGTGCTTGCTTATCTCTGCCTTTGACCTGGTCAATAGGGCTAAATTGGGTAACTTTTTTTGTAATTTTTCAGGGTCTAGATAAAGTTGTAACACGCTAGATAAAGCCGCTATCGTCATTTTGTCTAATCTAGTCACCCTCTTAATGGGGTTCTTTTTTATTTTATCTATTAGACTTTTTTTACCAACAATAAGACCGGCCTGAGGGCCTCCTAGCAACTTGTCTCCAGAAAATGTTACAATATCGACGCCAGCGGAAATTGAGTTCCCCGCGGTAGGCTCCTTCGGCAAACCAAACCTTGATAAATCAGTTAACGCTCCACTCCCCAAATCCTCGACAACAGGAATATTTTCCCTATTGGCTATACCAACTATCTTTTCAGCGGGAACATCGTTGGTAAAACCCTTAATTGCATAATTACTAGCATGCACCTTAAGAATTATTCCAGTTTTTGAGGAAATTGAGTTTTCGTAATCATGAAGATGTGTGCGATTTGTGGTACCTATATCCACCAATTTGCCACCAGCCCGTTTAATTATATCTGGTAGACGAAAGGAGCCCCCAATCTCAACTAACTCGCCCCTGGATACTGGTACTTCTTTTCTATTAGCAAGGGTATTTACAACAATAAATACAGCTGCTGCGTTATTATTTACTACTGTGGCTGCCTCTGCGCCCGTAAGTTTACACAGTATACTCTCCATGTGAGCATCTCGATCGCCTCTGCCACCAGACTCTAGATCAAATTCCAAGTTTGATGGTCCCTTTGCTACAGAATTTATAGCCTGAAGTGCTACCTCCGGCAGATAGGCTCTACCCAAATTGGTATGAAGAACGGTTCCAGTTAGGTTTATTACTGGTTTTAACGAAGGCTGAGTTAGAGTTTCCAGCCAATTTCTAAGTAGATCAATTAAACACTCCTTTTTAAGGCTTTTGATAGCCGCCTCTGGATCAAGTTTAGCATCTTCTCGCAAAGCTTGAATAATTTCCTTTATACCTTCAGTAACTAGAGGTTTCCCATAATCATCAGAAAAGATAGTTACAGATTTCCAGCGACAAATTGAGTCAATAGAGGGGATGTTTAAGTTAAATTGCTTTAAAAGTTGATCTTTTGTTTTCATCTTGCCAGCTCTACACGGAGTTGAATAATGACTATATAAAAACTTATTAGTTTGTTTTACTTTTCATTGGTCTGATCTTTTGCTCTTACAAGTGGCATATATTTCCACATCGACGGCATTTCTCCTACCACGACCTCGATGAGGGACGGACCGTCCTCTTTCAATGTCCTAGAAAGGGCTGTTCTCAGGCCATCGGGTGAATTTACACGAATTCCCAACAAACCAAAAGAGTCTGCTAACTTCATAAAATCAGGATTTTGCAGGTCTGATGCTATAAACCGGCCAGAATAATCCTCCTTTTGATTTCGCTTTACGTTTCCAAAGGCCCCATCATTCATAACTATGGTAACCAAACCAATCTTATGCTGTACCAAGGTAGCTAGTTCCTGAACCGAAAACATAAAACCACCATCGCCCGAGACTGCTACCACCTTTTTATCGGGATTTGCAACTTGCGCGCCAATTGCTGTCGGGAATGCAAAACCAAGTGTACCCTGATAACCTGAATGTATCAGTGTTCTGGGTTTATAAGTTGGAAAGCCAAACCAAGCAGCAAAACCCAATTGTGTTACGCCGAAAACAGCAATCCCGTCTTCTGGCAGCTCCTCTCTAATAACATTATTATACGAAAATTGGGGCTCTACGCTATTAAATCTATCCATTACGGTAGTCTTCAGCATCTCATATTCTTCTGAGCGCGACTCTCTTTTACGATTATGTAATTGCACCCTGTCAAAAAGTGCTGCCAATGATGCGGAAGCTGTTGAAACTATATGTACATCGGGTTCACAAATATTTATGGATTGTTTAGGGTCAATGTCTATCCGAATAAGCTTTTTCTCCTCAGCCTTTCCCCAAGTAGCTGGTGCTTGATAACGGGTCCCTACAGACAAAACCACATCAATACTATCCCAAATCTCTTTTGCGCACATCAGATTTTGAGCTAAGTAGTGCCGACTATCTATCGCCCCGTGTCCATGCGGTGAAGTATACACTGGCGCCTGAAGTTCCTCAGCTAGAGCCAGCAGACTTTCTTCTGCACCCCATATACCTCCACCTATGATTATAGCTGGGTTGCTCGCACTGCCCAAAAGCGCGGCCGCTTTCTCAATAAGTTCTGGATCGGGACTTGGATCTATTTTTGCATAATCACTTTGAGTATCCAACAAAGTTACATCTGCTTTTGTGGCCATTATATCAGGTGCCATTTCTAAGAGTACAGGCTGTGTCCTGCCTGTATTTAGCTGTATAAATGCTTCTCTCACTCTCTCCGGTGCATCCTCTGGCTGTTCAGCTCTCCCTCTCCATTTAGTAACGGAAGCTACCGCCCCTGGTTGATCAGCTAATTCATGAAGTTGGCCAATCCCTCCTCCGATGAGTTTAGATGGTATTTGGCCCGCCAAACACAAAACTTTTGCCCCACAAGCGAAAGCTGTGGACAAACCCGCAGAAGCGTTAAGTAAGCCTGGCCCAGGCACCACAAGATTAACACCAACGCTACCAGTAGACTGAGCATAACCAAAAGCCATATATGACGTTCCTTGTTCATGACGCGTGTGTATGACTTTAATTCTCTCTTTTTCATCATACAGTGCATCAAACATAGGATCCAGTTGGGCACCAGGAAGAGTAAATATAGTATCTATTCCATAATCTATTAAGGACTTAGTAAGCGCCTGAGCACCTGTCATTTTTGGCATAACTTAAAACCCCTGCAATGTTTCTTTCTCAATATTTTATTTTTAGTACCATTTGCTTGAGACAAGGTCGAACACCTTTCCACTTATATTAAATATTAATTTTACAAGATGAGTAGGAGATCTAATTTGATCTTGAACCTATAAGATATAGAAAATCAGATTCAGAACCTGAGTTTAGGAATAGAACAGCACAGCCTAACATCCGATCTTTCCCGTCAGGCCCACCAACAGGGCAACTATTTTCCTTTAAGGTGTGCCTCGATGCCTGACTTATTGTGCCCTTCTTTATTTTGAACGAGTTAGGCAAATCTATTTCAGCTTTTTTATTCCCCGATACTTTTGACGGAGCCAGTTCAATATCTGGAGTTATCCCTCTACCTTGAATTGTTCGCCCAGATGGCAGATAGTAAAGCGCCGTAGTTAAACGAAGCGCCCCATCCCAATTAAGAGGTGTTATAGTCTGCACTGACCCTTTTCCATATGACTTTCTACCCATTACTATTGCTCTTTTGTAGTCTTGAAGCGCACCTGCAACAATCTCTGATGCCGATGCAGAACCCTGGTTCACCAAAACTACCATTGGGATCTTTTCTACAAAAACCTCGCCTGAAGCAGAAAAATCTCTGTTAGAAGCACTCTTACTACGAACAGAAACAACCGTCCCTTGTTCCAAAAACAAATCTGCTACAGCAATCGATTGATTCAATAATCCACCCGGATTATTTCTAAGATCCAAAACTAGTCCCTTTAATTGATAATCTAGTTTTGCAGTTAACTCCCTTATGGCACTTTTTAGGGCTAGTTCTGAATTTGATATGAAGTGAGTAACTTTAATAATACCAATTTTGCCCTCTGTATACCACTTAACTGGCTGAATTTTGATAATAGCTCTTACAACGGATATCTTAACAACAGTTGCCTGATTCCTAAGTATAGTAAGCCTTACCGAAGTACCAGGCGGGCCTCTTAGTTTTTTCACTATATCTCTCATAGAAACTCCTTTTATAGAAGTCTCGTTCACGTGAGTAATCAGATCGCCAGGCATAATTCCTGCCCGAGAGGCGGGGGTGTCGGCTATTGGAGAAATCACTCTTATCACCTTAAGTTTAGGGTGCATATTGATCTCTATTCCTAAACCACCAAATTCTCCTGTCGTAGCTATTTGCGACTCTTTATATTCTTCGGGATTTAAATATGAGGAATGTGGGTCCAGACTGGTGAGCAGCTCATCAAGCGCTGCCTCCGTTACTATTTGGGGAGATATTGTTCCAGGTCTACCCTTAAGTTTTCTAATTCCCTCTGTTGCAACCGCTAAAAGTTTAGAGTCTTCTACATCCTCAACATAGTTATCTCTAACTCTATTATAGGCGTCGCTAAAATGAACAATTTGCTGTTTTAAAGTTCGGGTCTTTGCCGCATACAAGTTATATACACTGATAAATTTCTTAAATTCAGGAGTCTTTTGATAGCTCCTGTTAAAAGTAGTATCAAAACCAACAAACACTCTCGCCATCGGCGAGTTAGAGGAACAGCCTACTAAAATACTATTAAGAAATAGAAAGGCAAATACTGAAAGGAACCTTAGAACCCCTAAAGTGGAAAACTTAAAACACAAACTAATTCCTCTCAATAGACTGATGCCCATAGATCAATTTTGGCCTCTAGCTGAAAATAAAATCCAAATACTAACACTTAAACAAATAAAAGCCATTAGTTGATGAAAGGAAGCAAGAGAAATAGGCACAACATAAACTAGGGTCACTACGCCAGTTAAAAATTGCAAGAGTATACAAATAGCTAATATAGCAGTTGCTTTTCTGGAGTAATATAAATTGGAATTTCTATAAAAATTAAACGCTAGCATTGTTACTATAATAACACTGCCGCAACCAAGTAACCTATGTTGAAACTGTACCATCGTAATATTTTCAAAGAAATTCAGATAAAATGGAGATAGAATCCATAAACCATCTGGTACGATTTTACCGTCCATTAAGGGAAATGTATTGTAAGTAAAGCCAGCTTTAAGGCCGGCTACCAGACTCCCCGCAATCATAGTGAGACAAATAAAGGTTATTACCATCAAACCCATAACAGGAATAGGCCTCCAGGTTATAGGATTTACTAATAGCAATGGTTTTCGGATATGTAATGCGAGCCAAAACAAGCTAATGTATATTAAAATAGTCATTCCGAGATGAAGAGTTAGTCTGTACTGACTTACATCTGGTTTTTCGACTAAACCACTTTTTACCATATACCACCCCAGAAATCCCTGAGAGGCGCCTAGAAACAATACAAATAATAATTTAATAATAAGAGATTTATTTAATTGGCGTCTTATCACAAAATAACCAAAGGGTATCACAAATGCCAAACCAATAAAACGCCCCCAAAGCCTATGAATATATTCCAGCCAGTAGATCGATTTAAACTCACTAAGTGTCATCCCAAAATTCAGCAGAAGATACTCAGGGGTCTGCCTGTATAAAGCAAAACTTTTTTGCCAGTCTTGTAAATTTAAAGGAGGTAGCCAACCTGTAACCGGTCTCCAAACCACCATTGATAACCCTGAATGTGTGAGTCTGGTAAGCCCACCAATCATAACCATGGTAAAGACCATGGCACACATAAAAAACAGCCATCTGCTTATGTTAGCTCTAACATCATCACTCAATGCTTCGTCCACATCGCCCGTCATTTTAACAGAACTATTAGCGATAAACATTGGACAAATCCTTTACCAATTTCTTAATTCCACTTTCCCATGTCATATCAAATTCCTGACGATATAAACTAAATGATGGGAACCATGGCGATTTATCCTCCGTGCCCCAACGATAATCTGGTGGATTTGTAACCAACACTCTCGCTTCCTTGTTTACACTCGCTCTCAAATGCAGATTGGTGTTACTAACTGCAATGTAATCATCTAAAACGCACATCATGGCAAGTGAATCTTCTATGCCCATATCCGTATCTTGAATAAAAATTTCTCTTCCACAACAAGCATTCTGTATGACTTGGCGCTCCTCATTTTCAAGCCCCCGTTGCATACATATCAGGGTGCCCGGAAGCTCTATAAGTACCTTTAACAATTGATCTAATTCTACTTCCTTATATAGGTAGCCAAGCTCTACCAATCCAGCTCTATGGGTAAATCCAATATATGGCGGTGGGCCTAAACTTCCAAGAAACTCTCTCATTTTTTCAACTTTTTGCGGCAACGGGTCAATTAAAACAGGCTTAACTGGCTCATTACAACCCAACAAAAATGGAAGGTCAGCAATAGAGAATTCTAAACATTCCCCCTGAACGTTACTATCTTTCTGAAAACCAGTAACCGTCCGCTGAACCATACCATTGATTCTTTCGTCTCCCCTATATGTAAAGACAGTCCCTCTCGAAACTAATTCAGGAAGGAACCTCATAAAAAAAATCTCGTCACCAATGCCTTGTTCCCCATATATTTTAATATTTTGTCCAGCTATATTATTAGTAAATTGTTTTTCTGGAAAATTGAGAGTACTTCTGTCAATTGAATGTCTGAAGAGGTAGCCTTTCCAACCACTTTTATATTTACCTAGTAGTAATTCTATTAAACCCAAATTCCAGCGTGCTTCACTTTTTTTAGGATCAATTTTTATAGCACGATGAAATACCTCTAAGGCTTCCTCAAACTTGCCAATTGTTTTCAACAGAGTCCCTAAGCTATTTAAGACCTGATAGGAGTCAGGGCAAATTTCTTCCGCTTTTGTTAATGCTTTAAATGCTTCATCAAACTTACCAAGCTCGATATATAAAACACCCAAATTATTAAGAGCCTCAAGATAATTAGGCTTTAACATTATTGCTTTTGAATAACTAGATATAGCATTATCTGTTTTGCCCAGAGCTGCGTAACCTATGGCCAAATTATAATATGCCTGTGGATAGGCTTCTTTAGCCTTCAATGCCCTTAGATAATAGCTAATTGCTTTTTCATATTTACCCAAACTACTGTATATAAGCCCCAAATTCATATGAGGCTCTGGAAAACTGGGTTTAACTGCAATTGCCTTCATAAAACAATTTTCCGCTAACTTAATTTTCCCGTTTGCCCGATAAGTTTGCCCTAAATTATTCAAGGCACTAAAATTGCTGGCATCTATTTTTAAAACTTCATTAAAATATTTAATGGCGTCAACATAGTTGCCGCGAGAAAAACATTTCACCGCTTTCTCGTTAAACCCATTGATTAACTTATCAATATTTGATTCCATTGCTCTTATAAAACTAAAACGTTTCCAGTACAAAAATAACTGGGAAGTTATTTATTAGCATAGCGGGAAAACAAGTACTTAATTTTTCAGAGTTCAAAAATATTATGAGGGTTCTAACTCTAACGCAGCCTTAAGCAGCATATACACCTTTCCAGCATCAGATGTCATAAAGCCACCACCCAAAGCCCCATCTTGACCAGATCGCTTGGCATTGGATATCAGGCTATCAAATTGAGATATATATCGGGTTACATATTGCCTAAATTTTGCATCCTGCCTATGAAGTTTATTTATCTTCGCTAACTTGGCTCTATTTCTGATACCCAGTATCTTTCTTAAAAATAAACCTTTATCTCCCTTACTATATCGTTGCCAATCTTCTTCACTCAACCTAGTCTCAAGAACGCGATTAATATCTATAGCTACAGACTCTAGAGACTCTGAAACCAAAGACATTTTTTTGAGAAAATCCTCAGTGCCAGTCAGCTCCACATGTTCCTGTAAGGACTTAGAAATTACACGAGCTTTTTTAGAAATGTCATTTAAGTCCTCGGTTTGTTGCTTAACATTATCCACCATTTTATTGGCGTCCTTTGTTATACGATTTGAAGTGGTAGAAAACTCTGCTGCGCCCTTTTCCATGGCATCTGTCCATTTAGCCATATTTTGAACAGCTAGCTTTGACTCATAGGCTGCTGTTCGCGCTCTTTGCTCAACTGTTTCTCCAACCGTATCTATACCTTTTACTGCTTCACCTAGGGACTCTGTCAGCTCTTCAAGTTGATCCTTAAGTCTATCACCAGATCCCGTTACTTTGTTGTCTAGTAAATCTGATGCGTGAGTAACCTCTTGGGTTCTTTTTCGAAGAGCTTCACCTATCTCTCTTAACTTAGTTAAATTTTTCTCGGCAGCACGACTAGTATTACTAGAGACCTTTTGAACACTTTTATCCACCTCCATTACAGCATTTACTGTTGATTTTGATGTATCTTTTATAGCCTCGGATTTCGCACGCATAATATCACTAGCCCCTTCCAGCTTAGTTAGGGCCTTGTCGGATGATGCTGTCAATTCAGTCAATTGATGGCGTACTACCTTGGCTGCGTCATCGAGCATCTGAGTATTTTGATCAGCATAATTGGTAACACGCTCCGCTCCCTCTGCAAAAGCGTCATTTACCATATTCACCTGATGTTTTGCCTCGTCTGATAACGTATTTAATTGATCAGTATGGGCCTCCAATCCCAGCGTAATTTCTGATAGTAATTTTGCAGCGTGGTCAACCGCCAAGGTGACCTCCTTAGAGCAGTGTTGAAGGGTTCCACCAGCTTTATCAACGTTCGCTGTAGCGTCTAGCACCTCATTTCCACGAAGCTTGAGTTCATCAGCAAAAGCCTGCACGTGGGTAGTAGACTCTGTTGCCACTTGGGCAAACTCTTCAGCGCGCTGCCTAAAATTAATTCCCATACGATTGAGGCGTTGCTCAGTATCCGTTGAAGATAAATCTATTTCACTAAAATTAGTATTCAACTCTTTAGCAATATTACTTAATCTATTCGCCGCCTCATCCGCTGCGCTTGCCGCCCCGCGTGATTGCTCGAGCAGTGTATCGCCGACGGAACCAACATCAGAGACTGCCTCACTAGACGCAGACTTCAGTTCCTCAGAGCGAGCATGAAGAGCTTTGGCAGCATCACTAACTCGACTAATTAAATCGGAAGATACCAGCCCCATCTTAGTTGCTCTTTCCTCGAGATTTTCCCAGGTTTGGTCAATTTTATTTACAGCACTGTCTGTTATCTCATGAAGCTCTTGGGATTGTTTGTGGAGCTGATCCCCAACCTCTTGTATCTGGTCCGTTGCGCTATCGGTAGTTCGGCTTAAATCTTTTGATTGTCTAGAAAGTGCTACATTAGCTAATTCAATAAGCTTAGAAGCTCGATCAGATGCGACTGCTACTTCTTGAGAATGGAACTGCATGGCCTCGCTAGCTGCCCCAATTTCATCCACGGCACGACTTGCATTACCATACATCTCCTTGGTCTTATCATCCATTACACTGCTGACGGATGAAATCTTTTTAGAAGCATCATCCGCGACAACATCCAGCTTATCTGCCCGATTTTCTAGTTCAGCTCCCAGACTTTCCCAATTCTCAGACATTTTAGCAGATTGCATATTTATAACCTCAAAACCTCTCTCCAAAGATTCCCCAGCGCTTAATACCCGTTCTACTCCGCCGGTAGTTTTATCCTCCACCTCTGTAGATTTATCAAAAAGCTTATCAATAGCTATTTCAATATCTCGTGCTGCTGACTCTGATGATAACTTAATTTCCTTTGTTTGCTCTTGTAAAACTTCACCCAATTCCACCATATTCTCTGCTAAACTATTCGACTTATCATTTAACAAACTCAGGTATTGTGCATAATCATCATTTAACTTTCCTACATTTTCCGCTGATTGCTGTAGTTCTTTGGAATCTCGCCTAATAGAACCTGAAACTCTCTCAACCTGTGAGGAACTCTCATCACTGGCCTCTTTCAGTTCAACTTTAGCCTGATGCAATCGATCCGAGGCAGCATCAATTAAGGAACTAGACTGCAAAGACATATCTCCTAGCTCCTCTGTCTTTTCCCTCATTTCTCCTGTTGCATTTTCTAACCTCGCTATAACTAAATCAGTTAACCGTGATAACTGATCGGATCTTGATTGTACGGCTTGCCCTAACTGGCCCATTTCTGAGGTAGCCTTCTCCGACAATGTTGCCAAATCCTGTGTTTTGGCTTCTAGGCTGCCACCAACTTGTTCTATTAATTCTGCTGAGCGCGCGGCTCCATGTTCCATAGTCCTAGCAGCTTCATCGATCCTAGAAACGATTGAAAGTGTGTCTGCTGATGCCTTATTTGTTGCTTGCTCCATTAGATGAGCATGTTCTCCAAAAATATTGGAGACACTGCTCAGGTTTGCTCGAACATCTTCTCCTACGTCGCTAAGTTTTCCACTCTGGTTTGCTAGTTCCTCACTAGAAGCTTTTACTTTACCAAGAATATCCTCCGTTACTTTAGATAATTGTAACGAAGTTTCAGAAATTGTATCCTCAGCATCCTGCGACAAAGTTGCACTAGTCTGTTTAATATCCTCAAATACTTTTTCCGAAGTAGTTGATAACAACTCTGCTGTAAGTGCCATTTTATTTATTACGTCCTCTGACTTGCCAGCAGTCTTTTCTATCGCTTCTGAAACAACCTCTGTCTGCCGTTCCATAGCAACACCCATAATTTCTGTTTGTTTAGAAGCCTGGTCTGAGCGGCGTGTCATGTCTACTGCAGCCTCCTTCAACCGTTCTCCGCTTAATTCCACGCTTTTGGCTGCATCCAAAGCACGAGCTGAGAGGGTATTAACATTTTGAGTTAGTTGCTCACCTAATCTATCTAGTGTGGAACCAGCATTTACGGAAACCTCGGAGAGCTTTTCCGTTCTCCTCGAAAATAGATCTGCTGTTTCACTAGCTTTGGCCGATGCGGCTTCTGTTGCCCGAACCAGTTCTGCTCCACTGTTTTGAAGGGAGCTTGCTATTTCCTCAGTTCTGGAAGCTGCACTTTGAGATACATTAATCAGATCTTGAGATTGATGATGTAACACATTTCCAGCTTCCCTCGCTCTAGAAATAGCTAAATCAGATGCATTCATTAGTTCTTCACCTTGTTGCCTAAGCTTTTCTCCTGCATCATTTGCATGTAGAGACGCCTGCTGGGAAACTGTTAAAAGGGCTGATGTTTGAGATCTGATTAAACCATGAGCTTCCCGTGTTCGTAATGAGACCTCTTCCGAGGCTTTGGTTAAATCCTTTGCCTGATTTCTAAGTGCATCTATTACCCTATTAGCCTGAGAACTTGCTGACTCCGATGGAAAAGTAAGCTGCTTTAGGTGCCACCTTATAGCCTTTGACTCTTCTTCAAATACTCTGCCTCGCTCAAAATAACCAACGGCAACCCACAATAAAACTACCGGCCCAAATAACCCTGCAAGAATAATTCCTAATTCATGCGGCAAAAATGAGGACATTTGTTCTACAGAAAACCCGCCAAAAAACTGATAACCCATCAAACTAACCCAAATTGCCGTAACTACAGAAGCAGTTATAGTTGGTATCCTATGCTTGACATATATTGGAGGTGTCCAGTCGGGTGGTGTTAGATGCTCAACATCGATAGCGGTTCCTGGTGGAATAATTGGCTCTGGTAATTCACTATTCTCCTCACTACTTACCAACTCTTTTTGAGCCAATGTAGCTTCAGGATCTAACGGCTCTTCAGAATTTGCTTGATCTGAAGTATGCACTACCTCTATTGGCGGGGAATTAGCAGTTGACTGACTAGGTACATTCATCTTATCTACACCCTATAATTCCTGATTTTTGCTTTTTTAATTAGTTAATTTTCTACTAACAAATACTCTAGCATAGACTACATATAGAGGCAATACCATAAGGATACACTATATTTAGATATTTATTTGTTTCTTTCAAATTAAGACTGTAACCACTTAAAAATAAATATTTTGGAATAGTCTACTGAAGTAATACATTAAAATAATTTAGTTGTTGGTAGTTTATTGAATTTTTAATTAAAATTTTTGGGTAATTTAGGA
>PTLG01000038.1 GCA_002937995.1 Alphaproteobacteria bacterium MarineAlpha3_Bin7
AGGGCATCTTATTTTTATCTATTACAATAGCCTTAACTTTTTTACTACCCATTACAGCGCCAACACCACCCCTAGCCGCTATCCTGGTGGGGCGGTGCTCTGGATCCGTAAAACTAATACCTGAAATTAAACCTCCATATTCTCCTACAGGGCTACAAATACCAAGACTAACTTTATCTCCATATTTCTCTAATAACATTTCTGCCACTTCAAAATTACCCTTATTTAAATAGGGGGTTGCGTCATCATATATAATGCGCCCGTCCTTATTTATGTATATGACGACCCAATCTTTAGAGGCGCCATTTAATGTAATACCAGATATTTCAAGTTGGCCCATGGCGAAGGCAAATGTTCCACCCGCATTCGCCTCTTTGATACCTCCTGTAAGTGGACTTTTACAACCAACACTTAGTCTATTTGCATTCGAAAAATTTGATCCGGCAAATGGGCCGGCGGAAAAGATAAGAGGATTATCTGGTGATAAAGGGTCTACTGTAGCAATATTTTTTTCTAAGAGTATTTTAGCAATTAAGTGCCGACCAACCACAATTACATCTTCACCATCAATTTCATCTATTTTTACATCTTGATCTTTAAGATCAATATTTAAATATTTTCTCATGCTTTTTGTACCCTATTATTATTCAGCTTTTTTGTTCTTAATAATACAGAGAAGCAGGTAACAGAAGCAATAAAAAATGTGTTAGTAAGTTGCATTTTTTTAATACATATTGCCGTTAACTGGTTGTTTGACCAATAGTTTCATCATTTTTACCAAGTAAGAGAATTATATTGCAGTGTCGTCTATAACAAACAATAACCTAGAAAAACCTCTTCCGGATATCGAATTAGTATCCAAAATTATAGAACAAACTGCTCGTGATGAGATCGTAAGCCGGTTTGAGCATTTACATAAAAACCAGATTAGAAAAAAAGAATCGGGTGAGGTGGTTACCGATGCCGACCTACAGTCAGAAAAGAAATTAACAAAAGACCTAACCAACCTAGTTCCTAATTCAAGTGTGTTGGGAGAGGAAGGGTATTATGCTGATAACTCTATTTTAGATCTTTTAACTGATAAACAACCTGTGTGGATAGTTGATCCTTTGGATGGGACCAGGAACTTTTCTGAAGGGATAAGGTGTTTTTGTGTTATAGTTGCGTATTATACCAATAATACAATAAGCATAGGCTGGATATACGACCCTCTGAATCAAATAATGCTTGTTGGTGTAAAGGGGCAGGGAGCCTGGGAAAATGGAATAAGGCTTTCAGCAGACCAAAAGAAGTTGTCTATTTCTGATATGGACGCTTCGATAGGTAAGAAAAGAAGAGAATACCTTTTAGGAAAACATACCCAGGCTAATTATCCAAAAAGTATACAGCGATATAGATGTTTGGGGTTGGAATATGCAGACATGGCACGAGGTAATATTCATTTTGCCGAATATCATAAGCTTAAGCCTTGGGATCATGCTGCTGGAGCGCTAATTATAGAGGAGTCAGGAGGGTTGGCTGCATACAGTGAGTCTGGCGAAAAATATTCACCCGCATGGCCTAATTCAATCGATCAAAGCTTAATTGTCACTAATAAAATAAGTGATTGGGAAAAGGTAAGATCTTATTTAAAGAGTTAATACGGTAGATGCCAAATCCTAACGCCTAAACTTATACACTGGTCTTAAGCTAGTTGGTGGTGATATGGGGTAGGGGGCTAGATTGGAGTTTCCTAACCACCCTTATGGTTTAGTTAGATAGGGGCCACAAAGGTACTAAATAGGGTGGGTAGAAAATATTTTTCTTAGATGTATTAGTTATTCATTTTTTTTGCTTTATTCCAATAAGAGTCTAATTCTTCCGCGAGTAGTTTTGTAATATCTTTGGAATCTTTCTGTATTAAATTCTCCATTTTCTGAAACCGGTTACTGAACTTCTTATTGTTTTCCCTTAATGCCTGTTCTGGATCAATTTTTAGCTTTCGAGCGACGTTCACGGCCGAAAACAAAATGTCCCCGAGTTCATCCAAAATATTTTGATTATTGTTGTCCTTTTTTATTTCAAATTCTAGCTCTGTAATCTCTTCCTTTAATTTTTCGATAACATCCTCAATATTTGTCCAATCAAAATTAACTCTAGCCGCTCTTTTTTGTAACTTGTAGGCCCGTATTAATGCTGGAAGGGCCATCGCTATACCGTCCAAAGCACCGCCTGCCTTACTATTCTTTCTTTCCAGTTCCTTTTGGTTCTCCCAATTTTTTGTGAGTTCCTCAGAATTTTCTATTTTCTGATCTCCAAAGACGTGTGGGTGCCTTGTAATCATTTTATCAGAAACAGACTGAGCTACGTCCTCAAAATTAAACTCTCCGAGTTCTTCAGCAATTTGTGTGTGATATACAACCTGCAATAGCAGATCCCCTAATTCATCTTTTAATTCGGACATATTTCTGCGGTTTATCGCATCAGCTACCTCGTAGGCTTCTTCAATCGTATAAGGGACAATGGTCTCAAAGGTTTGCTCAATATCCCACGGGCAGCCGCTATCAGGATCACGCAAGGCTCTCATTATTTGAATAAGGTATTCAATTGAAGTTGACGTCTTTTTTAAACCATTGGTAGTTTTCATAGGAATTCTAATAGGTAAATTTTCGGTATACTTAGATAATTACAATTGACTCATTGAAACACACTTGGAAAACTAAATGCTAGCATATTATGAGGTATAAATACGGTATGGCCAAGTGGTTACGTTGCAGAATAAATGGAGAGGAAAAAGTGGGAGTTGCCGATGGTCTGGATTCGGTTAATCTATGTGAGGGGAAGTTATTTGAAAACCCTCAAATTACTAACGAAATAGTTAGTTACGACGACATAGAAATATTGACACCATGCACACCATCCAAAATTATCGCTTTATGGAATAATTCCAAGTCTAATGCTGAAAAATTAAAACTAGATAAGCCCGAGTATCCACTTTTCTTTATTAAGCCAGTAAATAGTTATCTCCCAACTAATAAGGACATAGTTAAACCAGACTCCTATGATGGCAGAATAGTTTATGAGGCAGAGCTGGGAGTTGTAATTGGAAAGGATTGCTCTGGAATAGAAGTGGGGGATGCAAAAAGGTATATCTTTGGCTATACCTGTGTGAATGATGTTACCGCCCTGTCAATTATTAATGAGGATCCGACTTTTGACCAATGGACAAGAGCCAAGGCGTTCGACACCTTTTGCCCCTTTGGACCAGTTATTGAGACAGAACTGGCGCTTAATACTGCCCGAGTTACCGCTAGCCTAAACGGAAGAGTTCGGCAGGACTATTCTGTAGAAGATTTGTTTTATAAACCAGAAGAGTTGGTGAGCCTAATCTCCCGCGACGTGACTCTCCAATCAGGAGATATAATATCATGTGGTACTGGTCCAGGAGCACTTCCTTTAAAGGGAGGTGTAACTATCGATGTTTCAGTAGAAGGAATAGGGACGTTATCCAATACTTTTTCAGAAGGATAACTTGTTTGTCTAATTGTGATTATAACACTATTGTCGCATAATATATATTATGAATACAAATAGATTAAAATTAAAAAGGCGCTATAAAACAATAATTTAGCACTCACTCTTAAGCTAGATATTTAATACTAAATTACTAAAATTGGGCCTTTGTGAAGAGTTTAAAAAAGTTATTACTAGTAATTCTCCCTAGTTCCTCACTATCTAAATCAAACAAATCAGCCAGCATTTTTGCAGTGTGAGGAATGAATGATGGTTCATTTGTCCGACCCCTCTTAGGCACAGGCGCTAGAAACGGCGCGTCTGTCTCTATTAGTAATCTCTCCAGTGGAATTGTCTTTACGATATCTCTTAAGTTGTCTGCATTTTTAAATGTTATAATCCCTGATATAGAAATATAAAAACCTAGTTCCAGTGCACAGTCTGCGACTTTTTTATCGGTAGAAAAGCAGTGTATTAAACCAGGAAAAGGCCCCTCCTCCTGCGTTGTTTTCTTGAGAATTTCTATTGTTTCATCATCTGCTTCTCTTGTATGAATAATAATTGGAAGATTAGTCTTTCTGGCTGCCTTAATGTGGTTTTTAAAATTTTCTATCTGTTGTTCCTTAGGACTATTTTCGTAAAAAAAATCTAAGCCGGTTTCACCTATTCCTATGACTTTGGGGTGTTGAGCCAACTCAACTAGTTGACTGGAAGTTGCTATTTCACTTTCTCCGCAGTCATGTGGATGAATACCTACAGAACAATATATATTATCGTGATGTTCGGTAAGTTTTGTTATGGATTGAAACTCATCAAGTCTAGAGCAAATGCAAACCATATGTGAGACATGCGCATCTTTGGCTCTTTGAATTACATCATCAAAGTGCTCAACAAGACCGGTATAGTTTAGGTGACAATGGCTGTCTACATACATAGAATTTTGCTATTTCTTAATAACTTATTACACTATAATTAACGAGGAAATCATACACTGGTTTCTGGTTTATTTTATGAAATTTATTCATATTAGATAAGTTTTATTAATTAGGGTTGAAAATTCATGAGGGTAGCAGTTACAAGTCCATTTTTTCATCTATTACCTTATCTCCAGGAAGAATTAGTATCAAA
The DNA here is from genome assembly GCA_002937995.1 of Alphaproteobacteria bacterium MarineAlpha3_Bin7. Classification (GTDB taxonomy): domain Bacteria; phylum Pseudomonadota; class Alphaproteobacteria; order Rhodospirillales; family UBA2165. The sequence goes on from PTLG01000038.1 coordinate 4,621, forward strand.
ATATCCGGACAGTAAGTTCAAAGATACTTTTGATCCGTTAAATAAGGCAGATTTTATTGAATTTTGCAAAGGCTATGATGCAGCCCTGATAGGTTTGGACCGTATTGACGATGAAGTTTTGACAGCATTACCGGAGCTAAAAATTATTGCTCTTTGCTCTGCTGGAGCCGACCATTTGGATCCAGTTGCATTGAAAAAACGCGGTGTAAGAATGGGTTGGGTAGCTGGTATTAATAAAGATGCCGTAGCCGAAATGACAATCAGTACTATGATAAATATTTTAAGAAATTTTCATAATTTGAGCGAGAGACTCCATAAAGGAGAGTGGCCAAAGCGGAGAGGTGGAGGGTCACTTCTTAAGGGAAAGATCGTTGGCCTACACGGATGCGGTAATGTTGGGAAAGAGGTCGTAAAGCGTTTGCAACCATTTGAAGTAGATATAATAGCCCATGATCGCGAAGATTATTCAGACTTTTACTCAGAATTTAATGTTAAAGCAGTCTCCGCTGAAGAATTGTGGAAAGAAAGCGATATCATTTCCATACACGTGAGTAGGAATAGTTCAACAATTGGTTTATATGACGAGGTTGTTTTAGATAGGCTTAAGCACGGCGTTTATCTTGTAAATACGTCTAGAGGAAGAATCGTGGATGAAAAGGCTCTTTATGATCGGCTAAAGTCGGGAGCAATAAGTGCGGCACATATGGATGTTTTTGAGGTAGAGCCGGTTCCTGGCGTTTTAGAGTTATTTAAATTACCTAATTTTATGGGGACTCCCCACACTGGCGCTGGAGCAAAGGAAGCTTGGGAAATAATGGCTAGGTCAGGAATAAATAATCTAGTGGATAATTGGATACCGGAGCCAGGGGTATACCCCTACGACTGATTAAACCAGCCTTTTGACTATTTATGAGATTAACTATTATGCCGGAGAGTGAATTTGACTATTTAATTGTTGGCGGCGGTTCTTCGGGATGTGTACTCGCAAACCGATTGTCAGAGAACCAGAATATAAGAGTATGTCTAATTGAGGCTGGACCATCAGATAAGAGTTGGTTTTTAAAACCCGCAATAAGTGTAATGTATGCAATGAAGTATAAAAAATATACTTCTCAATATTTTTCTAGTCCCCAGCACAGTATGAATGGACGGGCGATCCATATCCCTCGAGGAAAAACACTTGGAGGCACTAGTAGTATTAACGGAATGTTATATGTACGGGGGCACCCTTCAGACTATGACAGTTGGGCAGAAAATGGCAATATTGGATGGGACTGGCAGAGCGTTTTGCCTTATTTTAAGAAATCCGAAAAAAACCATAATTTTAAATCTTCTAAGTTACATGGGACCGACGGATTATTAAATGTACGAAAACTTGATGATCCAAATTCTGTTAACCAAGCTTATTTTAGCTCCGCAAAAAAGATGCAGTTTCCTTTTAATCAAGATTTTAATGGGATTGAGCAAGAGGGTGTTGGTCACTATCAATCGACAATGACCAAAGGAATTAGAAACTCTGCTTCTGTAGCATTTCTTAGGCCGGTAAAACACCGAAAAAATCTAACAATTATGACTAATATAGAGGTTGAAGGTGTATCTCTGGAAAATAGTCAGGCGACTGGGATCAGGGTTTCTAGAGGTAATACCAAGTTCGAAATTAAAGCAAAGAAAGAAGTCCTTTTGTGTGCAGGTTCGATAGGTTCGCCTTCTATTCTAATGAGATCAGGTGTTGGATCCCCTAGCACCCTTTCTAAGGCTGAAATAAATGTCACTCATCCCCTTCCGGGTGTCGGAAAAAATTTGCAAGATCATGTTTCTTGTACCATTTACGTCAAAACATCCAGTCGATCACCATATGGAATTTCCTTTCCAATATTACCCAAGCTTGCTGCCTGGGGCTTTGATTATCTTCTTAGACGAAGAGGTCTCTTTGCTAGTAATATCATGGAATGTGGTGGTTTTTTTAAAACTGAAAAATCTCTCCAGCACCCAAATATTCAGCACATTTTTATGCCAGCGTTTAGACAGCCTCCTCCAAACATGCTGGCATATGGACATGGTTATTCATTAAATACAATATTGCTCCGCCCAAAAAGTACCGGCTCTGTTAAAATAAAAAGCGCAAATCCAAGCGAGGCACCCATAATTGACCTAAACATGTTGGATGCAGTGGAAGATTTAGAGGCTTTGGTAGGTGCCATAAAAACATCAAGACAAATTCTTTCTTCTAGCGAGTTTTCTCATCTTAAACCCAACGAGTTTAGACCTGGGCCCGAAGTTCAGACAGATGAAGATTGGAAGGAATATATCAGAGCAAATGCCCAAACGGTTTATCATCCTGTAGGAACATGTAAAATGGGTGTGGGCGAAGACGCCGTGGTAGATTCTAATTTAAGGGTAAGAGGTTTACGGAACCTAAGGGTAATCGATGCATCCATTATGCCCAGAATTGTTGGGGGAAATACAAATGCCCCTACTATTATGATTGCTGAAAAAGGTGCAGATATTATAAAGAAAACCCTCACACATTAAAGGGTTGTATCTTATGAGCACAGTGATTGACCTAGTTCAGTTATACCAATTCGCAGGGTTTTCTGTCCAAAGCAGTTTAAATCCTAGTCATTTTGAAGGATTTAATAATAAGGGTATTCCCTTTAGTTATATATTTTCCGGTACAAAGATATATGAGGGGGACCAATTATTGTGCGTGGGCGGAGGCCTCTCCTTTACAGAGATATATTTTTTAGAATGCTTATTTAAAGAATATACTCCTGGTAATATTTTTATAATTGGAAATGCCTTTGGTTGGAGTACGCTAACAATGGCTCTACTAAACCCAGGGGCAAAGGTGGTCGCTATTGATGCCTGCCCTAGTCCAGACGAATTAAGGGGTATAGAAGTTACTAATGCGTTGGCTAGAAAATCTAACTTAAACGCGCATGCTGTCATTGGAACAAGTCCAGATGATGTAAATAAAATAATTGAAAGCTACTTTAACGATCAGGTTGATTTTGTATTCATAGATGGGGAGCATACATCCAAACAGTTACTTTTGGATTTCTACGCCTGCAGAGAATCGACAGCAAAAAAATGTGTGTTCCTTTTTCATGATGTGATTAATTTTTCTATGATCGAAGCATTTACAGAGGTTATATCGAGTCAAGAAGATCTATTTGGAAGTTTATTGTTTAGGACAACATCGGGTATGGCTATTGCATTTCCAAAAGAATTTGAGGGGGTAATTCGCCCAATTATTGATGTATTTACTGAACCAGATCAGAGGCTGTTAGACCTGAAAAGGATAGGCCAAACTGATCTAAACCTAGAAGCAAAATTAAGTGAAAAAATGAAGCTTCAACTTAAATTATGGCGGTAATTGCTTGAAATTTACAAAAAATATAGAATAAGTACTGCCAAGAACGCCAAATTATGGCTTTCGGAGAATAATAATTACTATCTAGCAACTAAAATTAATAAGGTAAGAAATGCTATCGAGTGAGCAAAATAAGTTAGTTACTGAGGTTGAGAATGGTAGTCCGTGCGGCCAACTTCTTAGGAACTATTGGCAACCCGCTGCTTTAACTGAAGAACTCACATCCTTTAGAGCAGCTAAAGCAGTTAGAATTTTTGGTGAAGATTTAGTTGTTTTTAGAGATGAAGAGGGAAATTATGGTCTAATTGATAGGGCTTGTCCCCACCGTGGTGCCGATCTGTGCTATGGGCGTTTAGAAGACGGTGGCATAAGGTGCCCCTTTCATGGGTGGTTGTTTGATGTGGGTGGACGATGTCTTGATCAACCAGCTGAGCCGGAGGGAAGTAAATTCAATACCAAAATTAAGATAAAAGCTTATCCATGTGTCGAGAGAAATGGCATAATATTTACCTATATGGGTGAAGGCCCAGCCCCTTCCCTGCCAGAGATTGACTGCCTTCAGGCCCCCGACGCCCATTCCTTTGCATTTAAAGGCTATTTGGAATGCAATTGGTTACAAGCTACTGAAGTCGGGATTGATCCTAGCCATGCATCCTACCTTCATCGTTATCTGGAGGACCATGATCCAGAGTATGGTCTTCAATTTGCAGGAAAAAGTGGCGAAGGTGTGTTGAATGTTACTGCGGTTCTTAGAGAATATAATCGGCCTACTATAGAAATCGAAAACACAGAATTTGGCATGCGATTGCTCACTACGCGGGACATAGATAAGGACACTATGCATGTTAGAGTCACCAATTTAGTTTTTCCTAACCTTATAGTTATACCTATGACTAATGATATGGTTATTTCCCAGTGGCACGTACCCATTGATGATACACACTCTTGGTGGTACGCAATGTTTACTTCATATGAGAAGGAAGTGGATAAGGAGATTATGGGTGAGCAGCGAAGAGATCTTTATACTTTCCCTGATTATAGGCCAAAAATAAATAAAACTAATAATTATGGCTATGACCCGGAGGAGCAGAGAACAAAAACATATACAGGCATGGGTATGGATATAAATGTTCATGATCAATGGGCCGTTGAGAGTCCGGGCGCTATTTTTAATCGAGAGAATGAACATTTAGGAGCAGCTGATAAAGGAATAATAAGGTTTAGAAAAGTTTTGATTAAGAGTATTGCGGAAGTTATGGAGGGGAACCCCACTCCATTTATGTTTAACTCAGATAACGAAGATCTCAAAGGTATCGGACCAGTGGCGATTGACACAACTACACCGAGAAACAGTTGGAAAGAGGATTGGCAATCCTTTGAATTGGATAGGCGCAGAAGTGCTGCTTGGATTTCAAAAGAGACTTCGTGAGGGATTCTTAAGTGAAAAAGATTATTAAGCACAACATGGGCCGGACTAATTTTGCTGAGACTTATGGTCTTGGGGAGCCTGACCAAGAAAAATATATTCAAGAGGTGCAGAAACAGATCGATAAACATAATTTAGAGGCCGTCAGATTATCATTTCCTGATCAGCATGGCATATTACGGGGCAAATCAATCATACCCGAAGAGGTGCCACAGGCAATTCGTAACGGTTGCACATGTGTTACAACTCTCTTGGCCAAAGACACTTCTCATAAAACAGTATTTCCTGTGTTTCAAGAAGGCGGCGGCCTAAATTTAACAGAAATGAGTAATGCGGGGGACTTTATTATGCTACCCCTACCCCATACTTTTAAGATACTTCCATGGGCTCCAAAAATTGGGTGGATGCTATGTGATATTTATTTTTCAAATGGAGAAACAATTCCTTTTTCTACCCGTTCAATATTAAAAAATCAGCTGCAAAGGTTAGAAAAAAAGAAGATGGGGTACTTGGTGGGACTTGAAGTCGAATTCCATGTTTATAAGTTGAAGGACCCGATGTTAAACCCTGCTGATGCCACACAGCCCCCCACTCCACCAGAAGTAGAGTTACTTGCCCACGGTTTTAATTATCTAACGGAATTACGGCTAGATGAGTTTGAAGACGTGTTGGGCTTGATCCGGTCTAATTTAAAAGGGTTAAACCTTCCATTACGCAGTTTTGAGGTTGAATTCGGTCCTAGCCAATTTGAGATCACTTTTCAGCCCATGCCTGCTTTAGAGGCGTCAGATAAAATGATGTTATTTAAGAATGCCGTAAAACAAATTTGCAGGCGGCACGGATATCACGCGACATTTATGTGTAGACCTGGGTTAGAGAATTCTTTTTCAAGTGGTTGGCACCTTCATCAAAGTCTATATAGCCTAAAGGACGGGAGTAATGCTCTTGCTCCAAAGTCAAGTAAGGAAGAACTATCAAAAGTTGGCACTAGCTTTTTAGCCGGTTTACTGGAACACGCAAAAGCCAGTAACTTGTTTACTACTCCTACTATTAATGGATACAAACGCTATAAGCCAAATTCCTTAGCCCCAAATCGTATTGTTTGGGGAAAAGATAATAAAGGAGCAATGTTGCGCTTGGTGGGGGCCGGAACCAATGATCCCGCAACAAGAATAGAAAACAGGGTCGGTGAGCCTGCGGCTAATCCTTATCTTTATATGGCGTCCCAGTTAGTATCTGGAATAGATGGTATTGATAAAAAATTGTCACCACCTCCACCGACTGAAGACCCTTATACTGCTAAGGCCGAATTGTTACCCAAAACAATTTTGGAAGCAGCCGAAGAACTAAGTAAAAGTAGTTTATATCGTGAGGTGCTGGGCGACCAATTTATCGATTATATACTTGGAATTAAGTATGCAGAAATAGAGAGATTTTTCTCTGAAGTTACAGATTGGGAGCACAAAGAATATTTTGAAATATTCTAAAGATTGATTTGCTCACTTCAACTTAAGTATATGGAAACGCCTAGTTTGCTAGCTCAAATAAGTTGTTTTATTCTAACCCCATAATAAAGAAACGGAGAAAGGGAGGAAAGTTATGAATGGTAACTGGATTGATATAAAGACATCTCATAACTCCAAATTTCAAGGTTATTTATCTGTTCCTGATTGTGGAACAGGACCAGGATTAATAATCGGGCAAGAGATATTTGGCGTAAATAAAACTATGAGACAGATAGCGGACTATTTTGCAGAAGAAGGTTACGTAGTGCTGGTACCAGATATGTTTTGGCGACTTACAGAGCGCGTAGAATTAGCATACAATGAGGAAGACTTTAAAACAGCATTTGGATATTTTGGAAAATTTGATCTGGATCTAGCAATTGAAGATATTAGCATTTCCATTGATAAACTTAAAAGTCTAGATGAATGTACAGGCAGCGTTGGTTATATGGGTTTTTGCCTGGGAGGTAAGCTAGCCTATTTGACAGCCTCAAAATTAGAGCTCGAGGTAGCGGTTTCATTCTATGGCGTTGGTATTCCTGAGATGTTAGATCAGGCAAATAATCTGACTTGTCCTATGATATTTCATTGTCCTGAACTGGATGAATGGATGCCTCCAGAGGGTGTTAAAGCTCTTCGGAAAGCTTTTGAAAGTCGAGATGATATCGAAATTTACGATTACCCTGGCGCTGACCATGGATTTTTTAATCATGATCGAGATGTATTTCACAAACCATCTGTCTCAATGGCCCATAGTCGAACAATTAGCATTCTTCGCAAAGCCCTAGGTCCAAATTATGATCTTAGTGCATTATGGGATAAACATTGTGAATATGAGTTTCTAAAACGGGACGTCGACGCAACTATGTCCACGATGGTTTCAGAACCCTATGTAAACCATATTCCCACGTTAACAGGTGGTGTCGGTTTTAAGGAATTACACCGTTTTTATTTAAACCATTTTGTTCATTCAAACCCGGAAGATACCAAGTTGGTACCAGTATCGAGAACTGTTGGCGCGGACAGAGTAGTAGACGAAATGCTTTTTTGTTTTACACACAATACTGAAATTGACTGGATGTTGCCCGGAGTTAAACCAACTGGAAAGTATGTGGAAATACCAGTAGTGGGAATAATTAATTTTAGGGGAGATAAATTATGTCACGAGCATATTTACTGGGATCAAGCTTCAGTATTGGTCCAAATTGGTTTGCTGAGTGATAGTGAATTACCAGTCTCTGGAAGAATTGAAGCAAAAAAAATGATGGATCCTAAGTCTATTCCGTCTAATAATAATATGGAGAGATGGTCGGAGTCTGAGCCACAATAAAAAGTTGGAAGGCTACATAGATTAGAGGAAGTGGTGCTTTAATGAATAAATTTGGTATTAGTCAGCCAGTGAGACGTTCTGAAGACTCGCCGTTTTTGCGGGGTCATGGCAAATATGTTAGCGATATTAAACTAGAAGGGTCTCTAACCGCCTATATTTTAAGATCGCCCCACGCACACGCTAAAATACTTTCAATAGATGTTTCTTTGGCTAAATCTCAGCGAGGTGTTCATTTAATTTTGACAGGAGAAGATTATAAAAAAGCCGGATTAGGTGCGATGCCCTATGTTGACCCACCTACCCCGGATTGGAATCCTGACTGCATTTTTAAGCCTGAACAGTATGGTTTGGCCACTAATATAGTTAGGTATGTGGGTGATATAGTTGCTCTTGTGATTGCAGAAAATATAGATATTGCGCAAGACGCCGCAAACTTAATTGATATTAACTATGAGATACTTGAGCCCACTATTGAAACTGAATTTGCTACTAGTGCAAATAAGACACCTGTATGGTCTGAAGCTCCAAACAATATTAGTTTTACTCATAAGACTGGTAATAGTAGCGCGACGGACAAAGCATTTAATGAAGCTAAGTATATAATTACTCGAAAACACGTTATTAATAGAGTTGCCGCCAATAGTATGGAAGCGCGCGGCATACTGGCCTCCTATAATAAAACTGAGGACTTTCATACTATATACTTGAGTACACAAATGGCATTTGGTGTACGTAAGATCATCGCTGAAAATATATTTGGAGAGGAAGAGAGCAAATTTCGTATTATTACCAATGATGTGGGCGGCGGCTTCGGAATGAAAGCGTCGTTTTATCCTGAATATGCAATTGTTGTTTGGGCAACCCGAATACTTGGTAAACCCGTAAAGTGGATTGAAGACCGCTCTGAGGCTCACCAAACTGACTACCATGGCAGAGATAATGTAACTGAAGTATCCCTTGCACTTGATGAAAAATATAATTTTTTAGGTCTGAAGGTAGATACAGTAGCAAATCTCGGGGCATACCTCTCTACTAATCCAGCCGGACCGCCTACCATTCACCTGGGTGGTCTAATTGGCGTCTACAAAACTCCGGCAGCGTATGTCACAGTAACGGGTGTGTTTACTAATACATGTTCCACCGCGCCCTATAGAGGTGCTGGACGCCCAGAGGCGTCTTTTATAATTGAGACTACGATAGACGCTGCCTCCAGAGAATTAGGAGTAGATCCAATAGAATTACGACGGATAAATATGATACCCTCAACTTCGCTTCCGTATCAGACGCCGTTGCATTTTAACTACGATTCCGGAAGATTCGAAGAAGCATTAGATAAAGCCATAGTGGTAGCCGATTTAGAGGGCTTTGAAGGTAGAAAGAATAAATCTAGAGACTTGGGAAGATATAGGGGTTTAGGCGTTTCCTACTCTATTGAGAGAGCGGCACCTCCAGGCTTTGAATATAATGAGATGCAATTTCAACCAAATGGAGAACTTATCATATACGCTGGGACTACCAATAATGGGCAAGGTCATCATACCATGTACAAACAAATTGCCTGTGAGTATCTTGGTCTAGATCCCAATAATATAACTGTGGTTGAAGGTGATACAGGAGAGGTGAAAAAGGGGTTTGGTACTGGTGGGTCTCGTGTTTCAGCAATGGGAAGTTCAGCTGCTTACCTTGCGACGGAAAAAATTATTTCAAAAGGTAAATCTTTGGCATCTCATATTTTAGAGGCGGCTCAGTCAGATATTATTTTTTCTGACGGACAATTTTCTATACAGGGTACGGATCGTTCTATCACTCTACAGGATCTAGCTATTTCGTCTTTTAATAAAACCTTGTTCCCACCAGACCATGAGTTAGGACTTGGGGAAGCAGCGGAGTACAAGACTGACCAACCTAATTATCCAAACGGATGCCATATCTGTGAGGTTGAAATTGACCCGGAAACTGGAAAAATTTGGGTTGTAAAGTATACAGTTATTGACGATGTCGGTACGGTAATTAACCCACTGCTATTGGACGGACAAATACATGGTGGCGTGGCTCAAGGTCTGGGACAAATATTGTTTGAGGATATCTTGTATGACAATAATACAGGGCAATTACTTACGGGCTCATTTATGGATTATGTGATGCCTCGGAGTGATGATATCCCAGAAATTGTCGTAGAGGTTTCACCTGCACCCACAGACACAAACCCTCTAGGTATAAAGGGCGCTGGAGAGGCCGGCACTATTGGTGCGATGCCATGTGTAATGAATGCTGCGATTGATGCCCTCTCTCCAATTGGAATTGATCACTTGGATATGCCATTAACGCCAGACCGCGTATGGCGAGCGCTGAATGAAAAATAGATAAACTTTGGTGATTATTACAATCTAAAATGGCATGAATCGTTATAACAATTTTATAGATAAGTTAAAGAGTGGTTCCTGTATGATTATCAATGGAGCTACAGGAACAAAAATTGAAAAGAGAGGTGTACCCCAGCTTAGTAATGCCTGGAATTGGGGTGGAGCCCTGAGCTGACCAGATATCTTACTGTAGGTATACAAAGACTATATATTGGCGCGGGCGTCCAATTAATTATCAATAATACGTTTGCAAACTCAAAGCATGCGCTCGAACAATCCGGGGAATTGGATAATTTTTTTCTTCTAAATCCGAGGGGTGTTGAACACATTGAGGAATTATGTCGTATGAATGCTGATAATTGAAGCAAGGGAGCGGGATTCTTAACCGATTAAAGTGAATCAAATAAACTTTTTAATAAATAAAACTAGTTTACTTCAGTCCCACTGGTTATAGCATTAATAATAGTTTTTTGTGAGACACTTCCTATTACTCTTGAATTATCGACGACATTCGCAAATTGAGAGCCTTCTTCATTTATAGTACGTAGCGCTGCTTCCAAAGTAATTTTTTTATCAATTTTTATGGCGTTCTCTAAGACGGCATCTTCTATAATTGCTCCTATAGTCAGTATTCGTCCCCTATTAATATTTTTTGTAAAGTCCGTTACATATTCGTTAGCGGGATTAAGAATAATTTCTTCGGGACTTCCGTTTTGTATAATCTCACCGTCTTTTAATATAGCTACTTTATCCCCTATTCGTAGTGCCTCATCAAGATCGTGTGTAATGAATATAATAGTCTTTTTCAGTTCATTTTGTAAGTTAATAAGGACATCTTGCATTTCTTCCCGAATTAACGGGTCAAGAGCAGAAAAAGGTTCGTCCATTAGTAATATTTCCGCATCTGTCGCCAGCGCTCTAGCCAGCCCTACCCTTTGTTGCATGCCACCGGACAGTTGAGTTGGATAATAGTCATTATACCCATCCAACCCTACCCTATTTAGCCATTCAAGGCTTCTATCCATTAAAATTTTTTTCACTTGTTTTTGGATCACAAGACCGTAGGAGATGTTTTCTAAAACTGTCCTGTGAGGAAGAAGAGCAAAATTTTGGAAAACCATTGATGTTCTGAAACGCCTAAAATAGCGCAGTTGTTTCTCATCGAGATTTGTAACATCGTCATCATGGAAAAAGATACTACCAGCTGTCGGTTCAATTAGTCTATTGACATGACGGATAAGTGTTGACTTACCAGAGCCAGAGAGACCCATAACCACTTGAAATTTACCCGTTGAAACCTCAAGGTTTATATTATTTAGAGCTAAGACATGATTGTGCTGTTCAAGTAATGTCTGTTTGTTGATCCCATCTGTAACCAACTTAAGTGCGGCCTCGGGCCTATCTCCAAAAATCTTATAAATATTTTTAATTAATAACTTTGACTCAGATTCCATTTTGCCGATCCATATGTTTCTGGAGGCGTTTCCCAAAGTTTTGAGAAATCCTATCAAAAATAATTGCGAGGGCCACTATGGCTAGTCCATTCATTAACCCCAGTGCTAAATACTGGTTTGAAACTGCTCGTAATACGGGGACACCGAGACCCTTCACACCAATCATTGATGCTATAACAACCATGGCCAATGCCATCATAATTGTTTGGTTAATCCCAGCAAATATATTTGGCAGAGCTAATGGAATTTGCACGCCAAAAAGCTTCTGTCTGAAACTAGCTCCAAAAGCATCAGCCGCCTCTAATACCTCCTTGTCAACTAACCGGATACCTAGGTTCGTTAGCCGTATTATTGGTGGAATTGCATAAATACAAACTGCTATTAGACCAGGAACTTTACCTATGCCTAGTAGCATTACAACGGGTATCAGATACACAAAACTTGGAATTGTTTGCATTATATCTAAAACCGGGTTTATAAGTGACTGCACTCGCGTTGAGTTAGACATCAATACCCCGATGGGTATTCCAAGAAAAACACATATTATGGTGGCAACAAATATAATAGCAATTGTTGCCATTGTATCTTCCCACATGCCAAAAAAACCGATAACTAAGAAAGTCAATATAGTGAGGAATACAACTATTAGCCTGCGAGACGCTAACCAGGCAAACACCCCAAATATTATAACTATTAGCGGCCAAGGGGAATACACAAGAAGTTTCTCAATCCATACAAGTAGATTGAGGAGCGGCTCAAAAAAAGCCTCTAAACTATCCCCATAGGCTCTAGAAAAGTCTCTAAAACCAAGGTCAATAGACTTTTTAATATCTCGGAGCCCACCCTGACCCATGGATGGGAATTTATCGAGAAAATCCATTAGCTTAACGAGAAAAAAAGTTTATCCCTTAATTTTTCCTGCTACAGCACTAGAGACCCATTTACTCCAAACTGGTTCGTACATCTTAATAAATTGAGCTGCGGCGTCTGCGCCG
>PTLG01000039.1 GCA_002937995.1 Alphaproteobacteria bacterium MarineAlpha3_Bin7
TGCCCCCCAATACCAACCTTCCCAACTGTCAGGATTAAGGAGTGTTGTGGAGGCACCAATAATATTAATAAAGCGATTGTAGGCACTTATGTAGTAGCCCACGTTGCCCCATGTATGGTGAGAGCTTCGAGCTGCAAGTATAGACCCAGGGCCATGTTCCCGCTTGACCCGTTTGATCTCTTTTTCAACGATATCCAGCGCTTCATTCCATGAAATTCTCTCGTACCCTGACACTCCTCTATTTTCTGGATTTCGGTCGCCCTCGGGATTAAAATCCACCCTTTTCATCGGATATAAATTTCGTTCCTTTGAATAAACAAGAGATTTGGATGCTAATCCATGTGGAGAAATAGTCGTTTTTCTCGGAGGTGAAAACGTTTTCCCCCTAGCTTCAACCGACCAAGTCTCTGGATCTTCGTCATCAAAATCAATAGGAGTTAATCGGATAATCTTACCGTCCTTTACATATACAAATACAGGGCCACCGTTCGTATTATTAAAATATCTGGTCTCTCCATTTTCTACAGGTGTACCCCAAACCCACCTAGCCCTCTCTATCATGTAGACAGTCTCGGAAAACCAGGTTACGAGTTTATCGTCACCCACAGCCATAAGACTAAATGACTTTATTGCCTCTATTCTTTTCAAATGATCAATAGGGGGCATCATAAGTTCGGCGCCTAGAACTGCATCTTTGACAGCGATATCAACATCGACACCCTTAACAACCCCCGAACTCGATCTCATTAATCCATTCTTAAAATAAAAGGTCCTGCCAACAGAGTCGTCTGCCACCCTAATCTGTACAGTTAGATTTTTTTCTTTTAGTCGATCCCTAAAAAACTCGTGCTTCCAGGCGGTATATTTAAATGCCCAATGCAACCCATACAGTATAAGACTAAATTTATTCATTTTTTAACCTAACAAAAAGCTTTGTAGTCAATACTATAAGTCATCCAGCACCTCTCTGGCCCAATGAAAAGCTGAATTAGCAGCTGGTACTCCGGCATAAATTGCTGAGTGCAGTATGACCTCCTTGATTTCATCAGTTGTCAGTCCGTTGTTAAGAGCACCCTTAAGATGAAGTCGGAATTCATCTGGTCTATGCAATGCAATCATCATTGCAAGCACTAGACAACTCCTTGTTTTCCGATCCAAACCCTCCCTTGTCCATATTTCTCCCCATGCATATCGAGTTATAAATTCTTGAAATTCCTCTGTAAATTCATTCTTATCAGCCTCCGCACGATCAACGTGTTCGTCCCCAAGCACAGACCTTCTGACTGCCATTCCCTTCTCGTAAGTATTATCTGTCATAAGCTTTAATCCTCTCTCAAAAGAAAACCTAAAACGAGCTGATTAAATTCCTCGGGCTTTTCAATATTGGAAAGGTGGGCAACACCCCCAATAACTGAAAGCTCAGATCCCTCTATATGCCTGTTTATCAGCTCACTATGCGAAACTGGAGTCGCTGGATCAAGTTCCCCAGCTATTATCAGCGTCGACTTATTAATCCGGTTGAGTTCAGCGGTAAGATTCATATCCCTAACTGCAGCACAACAGCCAGCATACCCCTCAGGAGCGCACGAAACTGTCATTGACTTAAGTAAATCAATTTTTTTGGAACCACTATTACGAAACTTCTCAGAAACAAATCTTTCCAATGCCCCATCAACTATAGCCGACATACCCTTTTCCAACACTGTATCTATTCGGGTTTGCCAAGGTTCCCTTGGACTTACGTCAGACGAAGTATTGCATAACACCAGTTTATTAACCCTGTCCGGCGCATTTATGCCCAGCCACATACCCACCATACCCCCCATTGAGATTCCGCAGAGACTAGCTGTTTCTATACCCTCATGGTCCATAAGTGCAGTAAGATCACCAGCAATATCTTTAAGGGAGCACTCCCCTGAAGCTGAAGAGGATAGGCCGTGTCCACGATTATCATATCTAAGCACCCGAAAATGCTCGGAAAAGTCAGTTATCTGTTCATCCCACAGATGAAGATCAGTAGTAAGTGAATTAGATAAAACTAGCACCGGAAGTGACGGGTCTCCCTCCAAAACATAATTTATTTCTACGTTATTTATTTGGGCTTTCGGCATAATAATTTCTCCATTTATTTAAATGACGCACTGCCAAGGTAGTCCGAGGGATCCAATAGCCTGTCTAATTCACTCATACTAAGTATATCTGTAAGTCTTTTATCCGACCCCAGAACATCAATAAGTTGTGTGTTTTCTTCTTGAGCACGTTCACATGCTCGGGCGACAATTTCTTTGGCCTCCACTTTTCCTAATTTCTCAGATAAAACAAGCATAAGTCGCTCAGACATTATAACCCCATTCAAAATATCCAAATTATGCCGCATTTTATTGGTATCAGGTGACAAAACCTTACAGGTTTGAGAGATAGCTTTAGCCGAACCAGCAGCAACCTCCATGATCTGGGGCACAGACATCCACTCCTGCTGCCAACCGCCAAGCGCCCTCTCATGTTCATGTGGTAACGCAGAAAACAAGGTGGACATAAGGCCAGAAACCCTGGAAACCGAAGCCAGTGCAACGAGACACCCTACCGGATTCTTTTTATGAGGCATTGCAGAAGAGCTACCTTTTTGAGCGCCTTCGGCTAGTTTTACTTCCCCTACCTCAGGCTGCATTAAAAGTGACACGTCCTTAGCGATTTTCCCAAGGCTCCCTACCAACATGGCAACAGCAGAACAGTATGAAAGCAGATTATTTCTATAAACATGCCAAGAATTCCCAGAATTCCTCAGTTTTAGCTTTTTTGCACACAATTCTCTCAAATTATTAGCATTTTTTCCAAATGCAGATAAATTGCCGACCGCTCCTCCCATTTGTATTGAAAATGCTATATTTGCTTCCCTTTCTAATCTTTCCCAGTCATTGTTAATTGCAAACAGCCATCCATTAACTTTCTGAGCAAAAGTAATGGGTGCTGAGGGCTGCATAAGGGTGCGCCCCAGCATAAGTGTTGTCTTATTCTCCTTTGAGAGCCTCTCAAGAGCTTCCCGAACTAACAAAATATCTAACTTAATATGTTCAAAGGCTTTTACTAATTGTAAGATCAATGCGGTATCTATGACATCTTGGCTTGTAATGCCATAATGCACATATTTTGATGCCTCAGGATCTAATGAATTAACTAGCTTTGTCAGGTCTTTAACAAGGGGGACAACAACTGTGCCATGCTCCGCCGCCGCCTCTGCCAACCCGGGTAAATCAAAGTGGCTCACTTTACATTTTTTTTCTATCGATTTTGAGTGAGATTCTTTACATATTTTTAGTTCCGCCAACCCGTAAGCTAATGCGCACTCCACATCAAGCATAGACTGTATCATGGTACTATCTTCAAATAGGTCCATTACCTGTAAACTACTATGTAAACGCCTAAAAATTAGGTTGGTCATTGCTCCTACTCGATTTGATTATAATTACCAACTAATACTATACCTCAAAAAAAACTGTCTCTCCCTCTCCCTGCAGATGAATATCAAAACTGTAGACAAAATTATTCTTTTCACTTTGTGAAATCTTGGCAAGCAGTGTATTACGGTCAGCTTTTTCGACAATTGAATTAAGAATAGGGTCCTCAGAATTTGATTCTATTTCATCCTCAAAATAAATCCTCGTAACCTGATGCTTAAGCATTCCACGCGCAAACACATTTACAGCTAAGTGCGGTGCCTGAAGGGTGTTTCCACGTCCAGAGACCCTCCCTGGCTTTACTGTAACAAAAAAGAATTTTCCATCTTTGTCCGTACATGACCTCCCAAAACCTGAAAATCCCTCTATAATGGCACTTTCCGAACTGTCATCAGGGTGAGCATATTTGCCGTGAATGTTTGCCTGCCAAATCTCGATCATAGCGTCGGGAACTGGCTTACCCTCGCCATCATAAACATGGCCTAAAATTTTTATTGCCCCGTCGGCGTCCTCGCGCACTAAATACTGTAATTCATCGCGTTCTAGACCAAT
This sequence comes from Alphaproteobacteria bacterium MarineAlpha3_Bin7, assembly GCA_002937995.1. Classification (GTDB taxonomy): domain Bacteria; phylum Pseudomonadota; class Alphaproteobacteria; order Rhodospirillales; family UBA2165. Next base: position 4,008 of record PTLG01000039.1, read on the forward strand.
TTTTAAGAAGGGTCCAACTGTTTGGGAAGGTGTAATACCCCTCACGATTTGTTTTCCTGTTCAAATGGAGTAGAGTTTTTTCCCCTTAACACAAAATCAAACTTAAAGCTCAATGCAAAATCAGGTTCCGTTGTTTCAAGATCAAAACTCGATATTAGTCTCTCTCTGGCCTTTTCATTAGGTATGGAATTATAGATAGGATCGAAGGGGAATAGTGGGTCTCCAGGAAAATACATTTGAGTTATTAACCGCGTAACAAAAGCAGGGCCAAACAAGGAAAAATGAATATGGGCTGGGCGCCAGGCGTTATGGTGGTTTCCCCAAGGGTAGGCCCCTGGCTTTATAGTTGTGAACTTGTAACTACCCCTATCATCAGTAACAACACGACCTCCACCTACAAAGTTAGGGTCAAGTGGAGCTGGATGTTGATCAACCTCGTGGCGATATCTACCTGCCGCATTACATTGCCAAATTTCGATAAGAGTATTTGGCACAGCTTTTCCATTTTCATCCAACACCTGTCCGCTAACAAAAATGCGCTGACCTTGGGCCTCCTCTCCCTCAACTATAGATAAATCATCTTCTCCCTCTCGAATGGGTCCATGCCCATAAATAGGTCCTGTAATTTCACTAAGGGTGTGTTCTAGGCGCACAGCCTTCCTCGACGGAGATCTAAGGACAGTACTCTTATAATCCTCATAAAGCGCTGGCGGGTGATCAACTTGCCCATCCCTCATGTATTCCTTAAAATCGGCCATATTAAAATTTTCTCCCATTATGACTCTACTACTATTATGGCTTTCAACCCATACGATGCAACTTATTCGTTTTGCTTATATTCACAATACCAAGAATATCTTATTTAGTATAAATTCCTTTTTTATTTAGTCCAACCGGCCTTATTACTGGCAAATTTGGTAACAAACCCATAAACTAAACTGCCAGAGGAAGGCTGGGTAGGATTGGAAGTTAGGAGCCGGGGGATTAATAAATGTTGACACTTGTATCAGCACTAGAGCGGAATGTTAAGCTATATGGCAATGAGTATGCAGTTGTTGATAAGGAGAGAAATTTTACATGGGAAGGGCATGTTAAAAGGGTCGCCAAACTCTCTGGTGCACTTCAAACCCTCGGACTATGCGCAGGAGATAAGTTTGGTATTATAGGTGAAAACTCCTTTAGATATACTGAGCTGTTGCACTCTGGGTACTGGGGAGGAGCCATACCTGTTGCTATCAATCATCGCCTCGCACCTCCGGAAATCTTGCACATACTTGAAGATTCGGATTGTAAACTGTTGGCACTAGGAAAAGAATTCCTTCCACTAATCGAATCAAAAGAGTTAACCGACTGGAAAAAAAATTGTGTTTATATAGGGCCACTGGACGAAACCATTCCGCAAATTCAATACGAAAAAATTATCGAAGATAGCAAAGGACATAGAGCACGAGAGTGCGACGAAGATGAACTCGCTCTGCTCCTATATACCGGGGGAACGACTGGCAAAAGTAAGGGGGTTCAGCTAACACATAAAAATATTATTTCTAATGGAATGCAAATAGCTATAGAAATGAAAGCCCATGAACAAGACATCTACTTACATGCAGCACCAATGTTCCATGCAGCTGACTTGTTATGTACAGCATTTACCCTAACTGGGGCTGCGCATGCATACCTACCAGTCTTTTCTCCCCGAGCGGCGTTAGAGTCAATTGAGGGCTATAAGGTAACAAAAACCATGATGGCACCCACTATGATAATCATGTGCTTAACCGATAGTGAGTTCAATAAATACGACACTTCGAGCCTTAAAATGATGCTCTATGGATCATCTCCAATGGCTGCCGAATGGGTAGAAAAATCCATACAAGGTTTTAATAATACTGAAATCGTTCAAGGATATGGTCTCACAGAATGTGCACCCATTTTGACATTTCTAGACTGGAAAACTCACAAAAATGCGGTAGAGACAGGGGATATTGAAGTACTCAGAGCGGCCGGCAGAGCTATTGTTGGGCTCGATTTAAAAATTACAGGGCACAGCGGAGAAGAGCTGACGCTCGGTGAAGTAGGCGAGGTAACTGTCAGAGGGCCACAGGTATCTATTGGCTATCTAAACAGACCAGAGGAGAATAAACAGTCTTTCAAGGAGGGCTGGTTTTATACCGGTGATGTAGGGCGCATGGATGAAAATGGGATTATATTTCTTCTAGATAGGAAGAAAGACATGATTGTTTCCGGCGGCGAGAATATATACACCTCAGAAGTGGAAGCTGTTTTATATCAGCATCCAGATATACAGGAATGTGCCGTAGTTGGAATACCAGACGATAAATTCGGAGAAGCTTTGTTTGCAGCAATTGTAGTTGCATCAGGTAAAACTTTAAACCAGACAGATGTTATCAAACACTGCCGAGATAAAATAGGTGGGTTTAAGATTCCTCGACAAATAGATTTTGTAAAAGAAATGCCTAAAAGTGCGATGGGAAAAATTTTGAAGAATGAACTAAGACGTATTTATGGCAGTAAGTAGCTTAGGTCCTGAAGTAATGGTTGATCTTAACAAATTCAGACTAAGACGTTTCGTAGAAAAATTGAACAAGCTTGGAGAAGTTGATGTAATTGAAAAACCAACAGACTTATCTGACTTGGCAACTTTAATTGAAGAAAACCCAAGAGCAATCTGGTTTAAAGACGTAGGACCTGACAACCTAGAGATTGTAGCTAGTGTAAATGGAAGTCGCTATAGGCTCGCCAAAGCTATGAATGTTTCACCAGATAATCTTGTCTCAGAATATAGGAATAGACTAAAAAACCCTCAACCTGTGATCGAAATAAAAAATCCGGATGCTCCTGTCCAAAAAGTTGTTCTGACTGGTAAAGATGCTGACTTGTCACGATTACCTTTTTATGTCCAGCACCAACTTGACGGAAGTCCCTATATTTCCTCAGCAATTGATTATACAGTTGATCCCGAAACAGGCACTACAAATGTCGGCTGCAGACGCCTTAGTCTAAGGAACTCTAAAGAGGCTGGTACCAACCTTACGGCGCCCTCCGATCTAAAACGAATCTATACGGAAGCGTGTGAAAAGGGCAAAAAACTTGATATTAGTTTTGCTATAGGATCCCACCCAATTGATTATCTAGCGGCAGGCATGCGAATCCCTGCGGATGAAATAAGCCTGGTAAGCACTCTTAGGGGAGAGCCGCTACCTCTAGTAAAAAGTATATCAAACGATATACGGGTTCCCGCCGACGCAGAGATGATTGTAGAGGGGTATCTTGACGAGAGAGGCTATATAGAGCCTGATGGGCCGTATGGTGAATATGTAGGATTCTACGGCCCAATGCATCAAGACCCGGTATTCCATGTAACTGCTATTACAATGAGAGAGGATGTTCTCCATCAAACCCTTTTTCACGGTGCAGGCTTGCAAATCCATCGAGCTGAGTCAGTACATCTTATGAGTGTAGGACTAGAGGCAAAGGCATTAACCATTTTGGAAAATGAAAATATCGATGTTAGGGATGTTTTTGTTCCCCCGGCGTCAGCGGAAGGCCAACATCTTAGAGTATCGATTGCACAAAAACATGCAGGAGATGTCAAAAAAGTGATATCGGCACTGATAAATAATATGTTTGTCACAAAACATGTTTTTGTCGTAGACGAGGATATAAATATCCGAGATGAGAACCATTGGGAGTGGGCCTTAGTCTCCCGTTTACAGGCAGATCGAGATATTTTTGCCTTTCCTGAAAGTCCTGGAATGCCCATGGATCCATCTCTTGATGCTGGAAAAGCCGGGACAAAGGCGGGTTTTGACCTGACATTGCCAATCAAAAGACGTGGAGAATTAATGTTGACAATTGCGACAGCACCGAAAATAAAGAGCTCTAACCGATTTAAAAGCGCTAGACAGGCAATTTCTGAAGGGGGGGCAATGTTTCTGTCTGATATAATCGCTTCAGTTGGTAGCAAAGATGGAAGAGAGGTAATTATGGAACTTGACGAGATTAGACAAGATGGGAAATTAATGAGAGACAAGGATGGTCGATATCTTATCGGTGATTCTACTAGAGGAATTACCGGTATTTCAGGTCCCCAATACGAAGACCCCAACAGTTAAACTTAATTTTTATTTTAAATCTATTGGTCAAATATGGCTTCTTGTGTAGATTGTCGAAATGAATGTACTTACAAAAAGTTCTGAAGTGAAGATATGCAAATTTGACAATTCATATCAAAAATTGCCTGAGCGTTTCTATACGCGACTTAACCCCACACCTGTAAAAAAACCCGAACTATTGAGACTGAACCTCGAGTTGGCATCTCAACTGGGAATTGAAATCAGCGAACACACAAAAGAAGATCTAACTAGTATTTTTTGTGGCAACCTCATTCCACAGGGTGCTAACCCAATTGCTATGGCATATGCGGGCCATCAATTTGGTCATTTTACTCCACAACTAGGAGATGGCAGGGCTATTCTTTTGGGCGAAATTCTTGATAGTTCGGGCTCAAGAGTAGATGTTCAATTAAAGGGGTCTGGGATTACACCGTTCTCTCGCCAGGGAGACGGTCGCGCTGCCCTTGGACCAGTTCTCCGCGAATATCTTGTAAGTGAAGCGATGCATGCACTTGGGATTCCATCAACGAGGGCACTTGCAGCAACAATTACGGGCGAACCAGTATATCGAGAGACAGTTTTACCCGGAGCTGTTCTGACCCGAGTATCCCAAAGCTACGTGCGAGTTGGTACATTTGAATTTTTTGCGGTTAGAGATGATAAAAAAGCCACTAAGATACTTGCTGATTATGTTATCAATAGACTTTACCCACACATAAGTAAGGAGAAAAACCCGTACTCTAGTCTGCTAAGAGAAGTATCCTGCCGGCAAGCAAAGCTCGTAGCAAAGTGGATGAGCGTTGGCTTTATACACGGAGTAATGAACACAGATAACATGTCCATATCTGGTGAGACGATCGACTATGGTCCATGTGCCTTCATGGATAAGTATAATCCAAAAACAGTATTTAGCTCTATAGATAGCCATGGCAGATATGCCTATCAAAACCAGCCAAGAATAGCACAGTGGAATTTAATACAATTAGCAGAGTCTATTTTACCATTAATATCAGAGGACACTGATAAAGGGGTGGAAATTGCAAGAGAGATATTAGAGGAGTTTCCCAAGATTTACGAACAAAACTACCTGGAAGAAATGCGACAAAAGCTAGGGTTTATTTCACCAAAGACAGAGGATGTAGAGTTGATTTCAAACTTAGTTGAATTAATGGAAAAAAATGAAGCCGATCACACACTTACTTTTCGTTTGCTTGCTCAAGAATTAGCTCCGCTTTCCGCAGACTTTGGCATGTCAGCGAGAGACTTGTTTAAAACACCCGAGGACTTCGATAACTGGAAAACTCGATGGAAAAAACGGATCGCGTTAGAAAAAAATCCGGCAAAAATTCTAGCTGATGTAATTTGCAAACGTAATCCAGTAATTATACCTCGCAACCACCTGGTAGAGAGTGTCCTTTCCAGTGCTATTGAAGATGGAAATCTGGGACCCTTTAACGAGTTCCTGGATGCATTGAGTTCTCCATTTGACAACAAACTATTTGGAACCAAGTATTCGAAATTACCTGACCCTCCTCTAGCCTCATACCAAACATTTTGTGGCACTTAATTTAGCTTAATCAATAACTCACCCTATTATAACAATTAAGCCAATTGCTATCAGCAATATGGAAGTAACATTACTAAACCACTTAGCAGGCGCGACCTTAAAAAGGTGCTGACCTAAAAGGGCGCCAATTACAAAACTAGGGACTAACAACCCACTCTGAATAGCTGTTATCTGACTATATATATCGCGATAAATAAAACCCCCGAGAAATACTACGGTTCCGATAAATCCAGTCATAAGTATGTTAGCTCTTTGCCTCATTGGTTGGATAGGGGCGGACAAAAAGTACATTGCCATAAGTGGACCACCAGGCACCCCAAAGGCACCCGTTATGCCGCCCGTTGCAACCCCAACAAAAATGTTAGTTCCAGTATTTCTTTTTCCCTTATATCTCCAGTTATTTAGAAAGAGGGTAGCCATTAAAATAATAAAAATACCCATTCCTATTTTTATCCCGCTTGGCTGGGCCGATATAAGAAAGATTTGCCCAAAAAAAATAGCAATACTACTTGAAAAAGCTAATATAGAAACCTCCCGCCAAGTAACATAACTAATAGCCCTCGGAATCATTATCGTAAGACCCGCAAGAACTGGAATAGTTGCTAGTGCGATGCCTGTCACGGGATCAAAAAGCAAAGCCATAATTGGTACTATCATTAGCCCACCTCCAAAACCCGAATAGCCTTGTACTATCGAACAAAAAAATATCACTAGGAAAGCAAAGCCTAACTCAATAGAAATAATCTGTATAAATATTTCGAACAACGTTAAACTCGGTTAGATTATCAGGGTTATGATTTTAAAAGTGTAAGGAAAGATAAGAATTACTACACTGAATTATCGCGCTTCTTGAAGGAGAAGGCTATAATGCCAATTATACAAAGGAGAATTACGATGGATACCGGTCTTCCCATAATAAAGGTTAGTGGCTGATCGTCAGAAATTATAAGAAGATTACGCATACCATCTTCTGCTATTGGTCCAAGCACAAGACCCAAAAGGACACCAGCCGGCGAAAACCCATACTTCTCCATAAAATAGCCCAGGACACCAAGTCCCATCATTAACCAAACATCGTAAACATTATTTGAGCCTGCATAAACACCGACTATACTAAAAACAATGACGAGCGGCCCAATTATTCCTCTCGGGAATAAGGTTAAATAAGCGTAACCCCTTGCTAATATTACGGCAACAAAAGCCATCATTACATTGGCGGCGATAAAACCCCACATAATGGTATAAATTACCTCTGGATGGTTTTTAAATAACCGCATACCTGGCTGTAACCCATGAATTGTAAGTGCTCCAAGTATAACTGCAGCTGAAATTCCGCCAGGAATTCCCAATACAAACATTGGGATTAAGGAGGTGCCAGTTACCCCATTGTTAGAAGCCTCGGTTGCAGCTAAACCCTTTATCTCCCCCTCACCAAATTTATCGCCCGGTTTTGCCCTCCTAATTTCCCAAGAGTAGGCAATCCATTGAGCAATACTGCCTCCAGCTGCTGGAATTATTCCAACAACCAGACCGCAAAACCATCCCCGTATTAGAGACCATTTAACTGGTAAAACATCGCCTAAAGTTGGCCATATTCGCCACGATAACTTCTTTAAACCTGAAATATTTGTATGCGGATCTCCCTCACAAAGTTGCATTCCCTGAGCAAAAGCAAAAAGGCCAATAATGGTTGGCATAATCCCTATACCACTCTCAAGTCCAACAAAATCAAAGGTAAAGCGGGGAAAACTAGAGAAATGATCAACTCCCACAGTACTTAAGCACAGACCCAAAAGACCCGAAATTAGTCCCTTACCCACAGAGCCAAAAGAAACAGATGCAATAGCGGAAAGGCCCAGAAGGGCAATAAGGAAATATTCGGCCGGCCCAAACCACAGAGAAACAAGAGCAAGAGGTGGAGATAAAAATAGTAGAAAAAATCCACTTATAATTCCACCAACTACTGAGGCAAAAGCTGATATCCTTATGGCCTCTATTGCCTTGCCCCTCTTGGTAAGTTCATAACCCTCTATGGCGGATGCAGCAGAAGCAGAAGTACCTGGCGCCCTCATTAGAATTGCTGAAAACGAACCTCCATATATACCGGCTGCGAAACACGAAACCATCAAAATTAATGCTGTTTCTGGGCTGAAGGAAAAAGAAACAGGAATTAATAAAGCTATCGCCATTGGTGGACTGAGCCCGGGTATGGCTCCGATAACTAGGCCAACAGAAACTCCTAGCAACATAGCTAAAAAATTATTAAGCGAGACAATATTCAGCAGATAAACTAGACTTTCGTCAAACACTCAACCACCTCCCAAATACCGCCAAACTCTTGTTAAATAAGCCAACCGCGTGGCAAACCTGCCTGTAAAAAAAGTTCAAAAAATGCATACATCAGAGGTAAAGTAACGACGGTAGTAATAATTATTGTTTTTAGCTGGCGAACCCCTACTAACAAACAACCAATAATGATGAACAGAATAGTTGAAACATAGTAGCCAACGAAGAATATTGTTATCACGTAGAAAATTGAAAACAAAAAAATAACAAAATGCTTATTAGCCTGATAGCTTAACTCCATTTTTATTTTCTTCGTATCTATATTTCTAAACTCCTTTAACAGCATGAGCAGCATTATAATGATAGCAACAATGGCACAAAACTGGGGTAACTGATGGCCATTAGCTGGGAATTGATGAGATTCAAACCAAACAAAGGCCGCTACCCCTATAAGACATATCCAGGTTACTATTCTACCAACGAACAAGGACATTTTTAAGGCATCTCCTCAGATTGCTATACACCTAACTAAACTGCCAACCTCTCTAAATAATCCAGATCTGTATCCGGATTTCCAGGAGGAGGTTCAGCAATATCATCTCTTTCCGGAACAGGGGTTAATTCAACTTTAATATCATCGTCAGAAAGTGAGAGCACTATATTGACCTCAAATTCATCCTTTTGCTCGGGTTCATCTATTCTAAAATGACCTCCACGACTTTCATCTCTACTATTTGCTGCTGTTCCCAGCAAAGTACCTACCGAAATTACATTTCTCGTTTCTATAAATCGTCTGAGACTATCAAACTTTTGCCGGTCATTTTTGCCTGCAATAAGGGCGTTATGGCATTGATTTTCAATTTTTCTTAATTGAGCAAGGCCCGCGTTGAGGCTCTCTCGTGATCTAACCTGGCCGAGCGATTTTACTATAATATCTTGAACATCTTTTCTAAACGGATCAGCCATACTCGCATCTTCAGTTTCCTCAGCACCGTTTAGCAATGAAGCTAATTTAGACTTTATCTCCTCAATATTGACTTTGGGACTATCCATCTCCCGACTCTCCAAGGCTGCTGCCATGCCTGACCTGTAACCAAATACATAACTGTCACTTAAAGCCATTCCTGAGAGCCTGTTTGCCCCGTGTATACCTCCAGCTGCCTCTCCCCCTGCATATAAACCTTCAACATTTGTACGTCCCCATTCATCTATTCGTATTCCTCCAAGATAGGTATGAGGACAACTCGCAACTTCCAGTGGCTCCTTAGAAACATCCACACCACCCTTCTTAAAAGACTTTATTGCTTCTGCAGCGGGGCCATTATTAAGATCTTCAAAAACGTGTCGACAGTCTATATAAACTGCGTTGTTTTCAGTACCCCTGCCCTCGAACACCTCTATTGCAAGCCCACGATTTATGAGAGCTCTGGTCGAATGCTCCATATTTTCTGAGTCGATTTTAGCCATAAATCTCTCGCCATCTTTATTTTTTAGGTAGCTTCCTCCTCCCAAAAGCCCAGTGGAATAGGGGCCATAACCAGCCAATTTTTCGGGCGCTGCACAGACCAATTGGTAATCAATAAATTCCATATCTATAAGCTCGGCACCTGCCCTGTATGCCATAGCGTAGCCGTCTCCAGTAATTGTGGGTGGCGAGTCATTCAAAGTATGTATCTGCGGTGCTCCCCCAGTAGAAATAACAGTAGTCTTTGCACTAATAACAATGGGTTCGCCTGTCCGATATGAAAATCCCCAAGCTCCATTTACTTTATTTTGATCATAGATTAAATCCACTAACATCAAATGTTCCAGTGGTTCAACACCTAGAGATTTTGTTTTGTTTGCAAGGGAAGCCATAAGTGGCTTACCCATTAACCTTCCGCAATGCACCATCCGCTTGAAACGATGAGGGCTTCCTCCATATTTTTGTTCATAACGCCCATCATCTAGTTTCACAAGTCCTAGACCCCATTCGTCCAGCTCTAGTGTTCTACTAATAGACTCCTCCGCCACTACATCGATAAGCCTGCGATTACCTATCTGATAAGATCCCTCAAATATATCCTCATAGTACAAGGTCACGTTATCGTCTGGATCAGAGTGTCCGATAGCAATTGAATGTCCCCCTTTAGCCATTGAAGAACTTCCAGACGCATAAGTGCCTTTCGTAGCCACTACTGGCGTAATACCAACCCGCAAGGCCGCCGTCGCTGCCATCATACCGGCTACACCAGCACCTACAATTAACATCTCCGTTTCGATATGACGAATGTCAGAAAAAACTGCCATATTGTTAACTCCAAAATAGCTTACAGCGCCCATAATACAATATGGGCGCTGCAAACCAACTAAAATCAGACTACTTAGGTAGATCCCAAAATTTAACCTTAGCTACTGTACCAGCAAGACCTTCCAAAAACGTCTTGAGCTCAGCACCCTGAACTTTCCAAAGGGTATTATGACCCTTAAGTTCGCGAACACCATACTCAGGCGTATCCATTGCTTTATGAATGGCTGCTGTTAAAACCTTACTTTTTTCAGCAGAAAGTCCTGGAGCAGCAACTAAAACTCTCGCTGCAAAATTAAAATTTTGGACCCCTGAAGCCTCTACAAAGGTTGGAACAGTAGGTAACTGGGAAGCTCTTTGTTTTCCAAGAACCGCTATTGGTCGAAGTTTTGCTTCTAGCATGTGGGGAACGAAGTAACTGATGTTCCCACCAATAGCATCAGCAGTTTTTCCATACAATTCCTGAAGTTTCTTGGCATCATTATTACCGAAAATCTTCTTTACCTTAAACCCAGGAATGAATTTTTCAGCAAATGCTACAGCCTGATGGTCATCACTTCCAAACCCACCTACACTCACCTTTATTTCATTTGGGTGAGCCTTAACATAGGCAATAAACTCTTTTAAAGTTTGAAATCTCTTATCGCCTTCACGAACACCCCAAATACATGGGTCTAAACTGTGTCCGGTCAAAAAGTTAAATGAGTCTAAATTGTTCTTATTTTTCATCTTCGGATTTAGGTAAGATAACATATGTGGAAAGTTTACCCACCCAAGCATATGATCATCCTTTTTCGCATCCCATTTTGCCATCTTAGCCCAAGCGACCCATCCGCCGCCGCCGCCCATATTGACAACTTTTACTGGAACCCCCAGTGTTTTAGACAAGTAAGGCGCAAAAAGGCGGGCGGTTCGATCTGTTCCGCCACCAGGTTTCCATGGGACAACCATTGTTACCGGACCATTAGGATATTTCTCAGCCTGAACGCTTGATGATAACATAGCGAATGGCAACACCAGTCCAACCAAAAAGACCTGTAGGACTTTTGACTTAAAAATTGACATCTTTACACTCCCAAATTTGATTTACAAATATCTTATTTCTTCCACCTAAGCTTAATCACTCAGTGTACAAGTTTCAACGCTTAACGAGGTTTTGTTTCATATAGTGAACCATTTACTAAGATTTACTAGACCTAATTAGTTACTTATACCTAATAAACTGATAGACATAAGTGCAAGTTTGTGAATATAGGAGTCTCTATCTGACTATGCCTTACTTATTTGGGAGTATAGTGCCTTGAAAAATCACATCGTCAAAACCTACCCTTCCGCAGCTATACTGGAGAAAGAAAATCAATTAGCTTGGAAAATTGCCGAAGTAGCATCGGATAATGCTCCTGTGACAGAATCCGTCGAAAATATGATTGTCAACAGGATAATAGACAACGCGGCAGTTGCAATTGCCTCAATAAACCGTAAACCAGTTATTACAGCTAGGCATCAGGCTTTGGCCCACCAAAGGCCTAATGGCGCGACAATATTTGGCCTACCGAACGAGCAAACCGTTCACGCTGAATGGGCCGCATGGGCAAATGGAACAGCTGTCAGGGAACTAGATTTCCATGACACGTTCTTGGCAGCTGACTATTCCCACCCAGCTGATAACATTCCACCAATATTGGCAGTTGCGCAACAGACAGGAAAAGATGGAAATGATCTTATAAGGGGCATCGCGACAGGTTACGAAATCCAAATTGATTTGGTTAAAGGTATCTGTCTACACGAGCACAAGATTGACCACATAGCCCACCTTGGCCCCTCTGTAGCCGCAGGAATTGGAAGCCTTTTGCAACTTGACCCAGAAGTTATTTTTCAATCGGTGCAACAAGCTTTGCATACATCTATAACCACACGACAATCTCGAAAAGGTGAAATCTCTAGCTGGAAAGCATTTGCACCAGCCCACGCCGGCAAACTGGCCATTGAGGCTGTCGATCGTTGCATGAGAGGTGAAGGCGCGCCATCACCAATCTACGAGGGAGAAGACAGTGTCATTGCATGGATATTGGGAGGTAAAAATGCAGAATACTCCGTACCTTTACCCAAACCCGGACAGCCAAAAACTGCGATCCTTGAGTCTTACACCAAGGAACACTCTGCAGAATACCAAAGCCAAGCGCTCATAGATCTGGCGTTCAATATAAGAGAAAAAATAGAGGATTTTAATTCCATCGATAAGATCGTTCTGCACACCAGTCATCATACACATTATGTTATTGGAACAGGAGCAAATGATCCCCAAAAAATGGACCCAAATGCTAGCCGAGAAACTCTTGACCACTCGATTATGTATATATTGTCTGTTGCCCTTGAGGATGGTTCATGGGATCATATAGAATCGTATAGCCCTGATCGCGCAAAGAGAGATAGCACCGTGAATTTATGGCAAAAAATCTCAACTCGAGAGGACCCTGAGT
>PTLG01000004.1 GCA_002937995.1 Alphaproteobacteria bacterium MarineAlpha3_Bin7
CTAGATAATATTCCCGATTCTAAAAATATTCAACACAGGTATTTGTTTTAAATAGAACTCATTTAATCAAGACCTAATAAAACTAAATAACATTCGCGATACCATCGCATGTTTCTTTCGCATCCTCCTTTAGATTTACACCAGTTCCATTACATTGGTCACAAGGAACCTTTTTTAGATATTTTTGTGGATTAGTTAATATTGACCTCTCTCTATGAGGATGGGTCCACCCCTTTGTAGATAACACCACCAACTCTCCCTCATGACAATTCTGGCACTCCATAGAACCTCTCCTAGTAATATTAATTTTGAATTATAATTACTAAGATAACTAATAAATCTTTCCAAAAAATGAATATAAAAAAACCCCTTGCTGGCTAAAAATAAATCGGTTTTTTTGAAAGTAAAATTGTTTAGGGATTTTTTTCCCACTTGCTCAATCTGTTACTTAGAACACAATAAACCCTAAACTCACAATTTGTGGTGGGCGATGACGGGATCGAACCGCCGACCTTTCGGGTGTAAACCGAACGCTCTCCCAGCTGAGCTAATCGCCCCTACCGACCAAATTTGCCAATATAAAATTAAATTAATAATTTTTAAAACTTATCGAAATAAAATACATTTTAAAAGGGTTTAACCTAAGATTACAGCAAATTTTTTTCACAAACCAACAGAGCCGACCTATGAAGCGGTCGGCCCTGATTAAGTCGAAGCCCAAAAGGCTATTTATAGATCATTAACGATTAACAGAGTCTTTTAGACCCTTACCAGCTTTGAATTTTGGCTGCTTTGAAGCAGGAATTTGAATAGCTTCACCAGTCCTCGGATTTCGCCCCGTAGTAGCCTTTCTATTAGCTACCGAAAAGGTCCCAAACCCAACTATACGGACTTCTCCCCCGGAGCTCAAAGCACCAGAAATGGAATCGAAGACACCATCTACAGCCTTGGCCGCATCTGATTTTGATAGACCTGCGTTACTAGAAACCGCAGAAACAAGATCATTTTTGTTCACCTTGAGATCCCCTCTTTTGTTGATTTTCGGTTAAAACAAAGTGGTACCTTTCAAGTAACCACCACACTACAAAAACACGCTGATTGTAATTCTGATATCTAGATGTCGTCAATAAATGACGTAAGAATTTTTTAAAACCACTGAGAACTCATTGAAAACAATACAGTTTTTAAATAAAAAATATCCTAAAAATTACAAAATAGGTTTAGAAAATGCCTATTTATATTACAGTATAGCGAATCAAGTATATTCTAATTAAACTTAATGTTTTACTAAACCCTCTGCATCACCATCGCTATCACTGGATGAACTTGCAACGTTAGGATGGCTCTCATCCTCTTCGTCCCACTGAATTGGCACTAGCCTTTTAGTCAATGCATATTCCAACACCTCTTCAACACTTGTAACTGAGGTAATCTTAAGGGACCTTTTAACATTGTCTGGGATCTCATCTAGATCCTTCTCATTTTCCTTTGGAATTAAAACTTCGTTGATCCCACCCCTCAGCGCGGCCAGTAGCTTTTCTTTCAGGCCTCCTATTGGAAGTACACGGCCTCTTAGAGTTACTTCACCTGTCATGGCCAAGTCTTTTCTAATAGGAATGCCCGTCAATACTGATACGATTGATGTAACCATGCCAACCCCAGCGGATGGACCATCTTTAGGGGTGGCGCCTTCTGGCACATGAACGTGTATATCTTTTTTGCCATAAAGATTAGGTTTAACCCCAAAATCTAGTGACCGGCTCTGAACAAAAGACTTTGCAGCTTGGATCGATTCCTGCATAACTTCACCAAGCTTCCCAGTAATAGTCATTTTACCCTTTCCAGGTAACATCACTGCTTCTATGGTCAAAATCTCCCCACCAACTTCGGTCCATGCTAACCCGTTAGTTACACCAACAATATCCTCTTCCTCAAGCTCCCCAAAATGAAACTTATGCACCCCAGCATATTTTCGAAGATTTTGCTTAGTAACAAAAACCTTCTTAATACCAGTAGTCAAAATTTCCTTAGTGGCTTTACGCGTTAAATTCGCAAGCTCTCTTTCCAAGTTTCTTACACCAGCCTCTCTGGTATAAAACCGGATAACATCCCTTAAAGCTGGTTCCGAGATTGCCCACTCATCGGCCTTTAAACCATGCGACTCCTTCTGTTTCTCGATCAAGTGCCGCTTAGCTATTTCTACCTTTTCATCTTCCGTATAACCATGTATCCGTATGACTTCCATTCTATCCATTAACGCATCTGGGATACGCAATGTATTTGCTGTAGTTACAAACATTACGTCGGAAAGATCATAATCTATTTCTAAATAATGGTCCTGAAATGTGTCATTTTGCTCAGGGTCTAGAACTTCCAAAAGTGCTGAAGCCGGATCCCCCCTCCAGTCTGACCCCATTTTGTCAATTTCATCCAACAAAAATAATGGATTGGAAGCCTTCGCCTTTTTCATTCCCTGAATAATTTTTCCAGGCAAAGATCCAATGTAGGTTCTCCTATGACCACGAATTTCTGCCTCGTCCCTAACACCACCGAGAGACATCCTGACAAAATTTCTACCAGTCGCCTGGCCAATAGATTTACCAAGCGACGTCTTTCCAACACCTGGCGGCCCAACCAAACATAATATAGGGCCTTTTAATTTTTTTGTCCTCTGCTGAACAGCGAGATATTCGAGAATTCTCTCTTTAACTTTTTCAAGCCCATAATGGTCGGCTTCTAAAATAGATTGGGCATTATTGATATCTTTTTCAATTTTAGTTAGTTTACGCCACGGAATACTTACCATCCAATCTAGATAATTTCGAACAACTGTAGCCTCTGCCGACATTGGACTCATATTTCTAAGTTTTTTTAATTCGGTTAGGGCCTTTTCTCGCGCTTCTTTTGACAATTTTGTTTTGTTTATTTTTTCTTCTAGCTCCTGAGTCTCGTCCTTACCTTCCTCAGCTTCACCGAGCTCTTTTTGAATAGCCTTCATTTGCTCGTTCAAATAATACTCTCTTTGAGTTTTTTCCATCTGCCGTTTTACACGGGTTCTTATTTTTTTCTCCACTCTAAGCACGCCTATCTCTGCTTCCATAAAGGCTATTACTCTTTCCATTCTTTCGGCTAATTCGTCTATCTCTAAAAGTTCTTGTTTCTCAGAAATTTTAAGCGAAATATGGGATGCAACTGTATCCACAAGTTTACCCGGTTCTTCTATCTGGTTTATTGATGCTAGGGCCTCAGTTGGAACCTTTTTATTAAGTTTAATATATTTCTCAAATTGAGCTATTACAGATCTTGACAGCGCTTCTAATTCTTCATCAGGACCCAATTGTTCTGGAACTATATCTGCATAAACTTCATAGTAATTGTCATTTTCCGTAAACCTAATAACTCTAGCACGGGCCTCCCCTTCTACCAGAACCTTAACTGTACCGTCTGGTAATTTTAATAATTGCAATACCGTAGCTATAGTCCCGACTCTATAAATATCTTCACGCACGGGATCATCGTCTGCTGCATTCTTTTGGGCGATTAGCAGAATTTGCTTGTCTTCCTTCATGACATCTTCAAGTGCTTTGACAGATCTCTCCCTCCCCACAAACAATGGCACAATCATATGAGGGAATACCACTATGTCTCTAAGCGGTAGGACTGGATAAACTTCTCCGGCTGCACGGTTCACAATAATTCTCCTAAATCATATAAAACATTCATTCCGACACAATCACCTCACCTAATTCCTAAAACTTTGCAAGATCCAGCTGCCAGGAAAAATTAAGCACTACTATCCATATCATCTTTCCGGTCTCCATAGATATATAGTGGCCTTGCACCCTCACTTGCAACCTCCCTATTAATAACAACCTCCTCAACACCATCCATGGCAGGTAATTCAAACATTGTATCTAAAAGTATATCCTCTAGAATCGACCTTAACCCGCGTGCACCAGTTTTCCTATCAACCGCTTTTTCAGCTATGGCTTCCAAGGCATTATCTAAGAAACTCAATGACACCTCCTCCATCTCAAAAAGTCTCTGGTACTGTTTTACGAGAGCATTTTTAGGAGTAGTAAGAATTGATATCAAGGATTCCCTATCTAAGTCATGAAGTGTTGCAACTACAGGTAATCTGCCAACAAACTCTGGAATAAGACCAAACTTCAACAAATCTTCGGGTTCAGTATCCTGAAGTATATCTCCAATGTCTCTATCTTCTGGGGCTCTAACATCCGCACCAAAACCAACGGAAGACCCTTGGCCTCTAGCCGAGATAATTTTTTGCAAACCATCAAATGCTCCGCCACAAATAAATAAAATATTAGTGGTATCAACCTGCAAAAATTCTTGCTGAGGATGTTTGCGGCCACCTTGAGGCGGAACACTAGCTACGGTACCTTCCATTATCTTTAGAAGGGCTTGCTGGACACCCTCTCCCGACACATCGCGTGTTATTGAAGGGTTATCCGATTTCCTAGAAATCTTATCAACTTCATCAATATAAACTATACCTCTTTGCGCTCTCTCCACATTATAATCAGCCGACTGTAAAAGCTTTAGGATAATATTCTCAACATCCTCACCAACATAACCAGCCTCTGTCAGAGTCGTAGCATCAGCCATTGTGAATGGCACATCAAGTATCCTAGCAAGTGTTTGGGCTAACAGCGTTTTGCCACATCCCGTCGGACCTATTAGTAAAATATTTGACTTCGCCAACTCAACATCAGATGATTTAGCAGAGTTACCTAACCTTTTATAATGATTGTGAACAGCGACTGATAAGACACGTTTGGCATGTTTTTGTCCCACCACATAATCATCTAATACATCGCATATTTCACTGGGCGTTGGAACTGTGTCCCCAGATTTTGTTATCTGACCCTTATTTTCCTCACGAATTATATCCATACAGAGTTCAACACATTCATCACAAATGAAAACTGTTGGCCCCGCGATTAACTTCCTAACCTCATGCTGACTTTTTCCACAAAAAGAGCAATAAAGTGTGTTTTTTGATTCATTGTCTTCAGAACTACTGGTCATAAATCCTCCAAACCAGGATAGTTAATACTTTTATTTTCTTAAACTAGCAAAACTTAAATACCTTACAAATTTTTATTTCCGCGGTTAGTCAGCATTATTATCTTCATTAGAACTCTTATCTGAACTCACTTCTTCTATTTCAGGTCGCTTATCCACCACCTGATCAATTAAACCAAATTTCTTTGCTTCTTCGGGACTCATATATCTATCTCTCTCAACTGCCTCTTCAATCACTTGAAAATCCTGCCCTGTGTGAGCCACGTAAATATCATTTAACCGCTTTCTTAAATCTAATATCTCTTTAGCTTGAATTTCAATATCTGTTGCTTGCCCTTGAGCACCACCAGAAGGTTGGTGAATCATTATTCTTGAATTTGGCAACGCAAACCGTGCAGCTTTTTCTCCAGCAGCTAATAACAAGGAACCCATTGAAGCAGCCTGACCAATACACACAGTAGAGATGGCTGGCTTAATATATTGCATTGTATCGTAAATTGCTAACCCCGAAGTAACAATTCCGCCTGGGGAGTTAATATAAAAGGCAATATCTTTCTTCGGATTCTCCGATTCAAGGAACAAGAGTTGCGCGCATACTAAACTGGCTACATTATCTTCTACGGGACCAGTCAGAAAAACTATTCGCTCTTTAAGAAGTCTTGAATAGATGTCGTAAGCCCGCTCCCCACGATTAGTAGTCTCAACCACCATAGGCACTAGTGCATTACTGAAAATTTCAATTGGATCTCTCATTCCATCACTTAATTTTAATTTTACTACTTATATATCTGTGTTGTATTTCTTTTTAATCAAGGTCAAACCATTTTTATTAAATAACATTTAGAGCTTATATTACTTAGTCTTAGCCTTTTTTTTTGCTGCACTCTTTTTCTTTTTCGAAGCTTTTTTCTTTACAGTTTTTGATTGATTCGTAATTTCTACTTTTTCACTTTCCTCCTCACTCATAAATTGATCTGGAGAAACAACTCTTTCTTTAAGATTGGCCCCTTCTAAAATAAAATCAACAACCTTATCTTCCAACAAACCTGACTCCAACGCTGCCGCAAATTGTGGGTTTCGGGTGTAGGTGTCTCGAATTTCACTTTCCTTCCCAGGTTGTCGTTGAATTTCCTGCTGAATTTCCTGTTGAAGGCGCTTGTTTAACTCTTCCGGTGTAACCTTTAAATCTTCAACTTTAGAAATCTCCGCAAATATTAGGCCAATTTTTATACGCCGCTCAGCAATCTCCTTAAATTCTAATTTTAGCTGATCATCGGTTTTATCTTTATCCCCCTCGTCAACCTGATCTGGATTTTCTTTTCTGCGATTATCGTATTCTTGCCAAATATTATTAAATTCCTGTTCTGACATATCTTCAGGGAGATCAAAGTTGTGTGCTTTATCTAATAGATCTAATAATTGGCGCTTAAGCCTCATGCGACAAATCGTCTCAAACTCTTTTTCGTGACTTTCTTTTATCTGAGTTTTTAGCTCTTCAATATTCTTTAAACCTAATTTCTTAGCTAATTCATCATCAATGGTGGCTGGTACACTCTCTTGTAGCTCTTTTATTTCCACTTCAAAAGTAACAGGCTTTCCAGCTAATTCTTTGGCATAATTCTCCGGAAAATCAACATTAACAGAGCATTTTTGTCCTACTTTCTGACCAATGATTTGTTCCTCAAATCCTGGAATGAATGCCCCAGAACCAATTTCGAGTGGATAATCCTCCGCTTTACCCCCACTAAATTCCTCGCCATTAATTCGACCCACAAAATTGATTACGGCAATATCACCTTTTTGTATAATATCTCTTCCTTTTAATGGCTTCGTGGTTTTTTGCCCCTCCGCAATCCGGCCAACAGCAGCTTCCACATCATCCGACGTTGGCGATACTTTTAGCTTCTCGAGTTTAATGGACTTAAAATCCATAATGTCGATCTTTGGAAAAACCTCTAACTCCATAGTATATTCAAGATCACTCCCATCATCGAACTTATCAATTTCAATTTTGGGCTGAGCTACTGGCCTCAATTCTTTTTCTTGCAGCACAGATTGACTTGTATCTGTAACAGTCTTCTCTAAAATTTCGCCCATAACTGCAGATCTGTGGGTTTGCTTTAATAGCTTTACCGGAATTTTTCCCGGACGGAAGCCTGGCATCCTTGCTGTTTTTGCGACCTCCTCAAGCCTAGTATCAACCTGTTTCTCAATCTCCTCCGCGGATACTGTGATTTTATATGCCCGCTTTAGCCCTTTATTTAGTTTCTCTGCTACTTGCATTATTATTCCAATCCATCCTTTTCAGTTTTATTTGTAACCAAACAAACTTGCAGTACAACTCTAAAATGGTGCGGGTGAAGGGACTTGAACCCCCACTTTCCTAAGAAAACAAGGACCTAAACCTTGCGCGTCTACCAATTCCGCCACACCCGCAAATAAGAAAAAAGGCTCTAAAAAAATAGTAGAATGCGCAATTTATAAAATAAAGCGGTTCTGTCAATGTAGCATGTTAGGGATATTTAAATTAGGTATGTAAAAATAAGATTAATTACCAAGGATATTCTTGACTTTAGAAGAAACATTTATATCCATTCCGCTTTGATAAATTTCATGATTTGACTCTATTTCTTCCAATACATATCGATAATTAACCATTAAACCAGCTGACTGCCTGACACCCTTCTCGGAAATATCAGCACCCCAGTTTATTTGTTCAACTCTGGCTCCATTATTTAGGTGAAAGTGAGCTACAGAGTCTAAAGCAGTACCCGAGGGTCTTTTAGCATTAACTATGTAGTGATAGCTAAGTCTCGTCAGAATAGGCCTAAGTTTTTCATAAACTTTGGATTCAACAAATAAATTTTCGTTTGTCAAATAGCTAACAAACTTTTTACCAATATCTTCATCTAAACCTAATGTTTTTAAGGTTTCAATTTGGGTAATCTCCAAAAGCTGCAGGATGCCTTTATCTCCACCCCTTAACCAGTCTAAAAACCCCGGCATTGGAGATAATGTAGAAAAATTTTTTAACCCACTGAACTCGTGAGTTAATTTGTCAACGACTCTCTTTATCAAGAAGTTTCCAAAATTTATACCAGTTAACCCTTTTTGCGCATTAGAAATTGAGTAGAAAATTGCGGTGTCATATAACTCATCAGAAGCCTCCATACTGCTAGAACCAGAGAGTAATTGCTGTATGCTCGTTGCCATACCATTAACTAAAGCTACCCATACAAAAATTAGGGGCTCATCAGGCATTTTAGGGTGAAAAAATGCAAAACACCTTCTATCAGGTGCTAAACGACTTTTTATATCAGACCAGCCCTTTATCTCGTGAACAGCTTCATAATCAATCAATTTTTCAAGAAGTGAGGCAGGTGCGCTCCAAGTGATTTGCTCTAACTCAAGAAAACCAATGTCAAACCATGAAAATAATAAAGATTTTAAATCCTGCTCCAAAAACCCTAACTCAACGTCATCCCTTGACCAATCAAGTAAATCACCCCTCATGTCGACAAGAAATTTTACACCGTCAGGCAACCCATTAAATTGCCTGAGTAATTTAACCCGTGGCGGAATCAAGGCCTCCCGAAGACTAGACTCCCACATTTCTCTAGAAACGGAATCATTAACTTTCGTCAGTCCGTCTAACTTCTCCTGGATAACATCACTATCTATCCTAAACTCAGTGGCCAAAATTTTTAGGAATGTTTTTCGACCCAAAGAGCTTAACCTGAGATAGATATGGCCTAGGTTAGTAGCTCGAGCCCGCGCCGAAACCTCTCCGCCTCGCATCTCCAGACAGTTTTGTATTTGTTTGACAAGCTCTTTGGTATCACCTTTTGTTAAATCTTCATGAAAATCTGAGTATCCCCACTCATCCTCAGCCAATCCAACCTTTGCTAGTGCCAATCTAAGACTCTTAAAAGCCTTTTCCCAAAATCCAATTTTAATTATTGAGTCCATAAGGTTTCTAGATGGTCTTTAAACAAACTGTTTCAACTCAGATGGTATATTTTTTATTAAATCCTCTGCTATTAGTCCGGGACCAATTTTCATAGAAATTCCTCCAGCTAGCCATACTGCGGCGCAGGCAGCCTCAAACATTGGCATACCCTGACCAATTAGACCTAATATTAGTCCTGACAATACATCACCTGTTCCTCCAGTGGCAAGATAAGGCGAGGCATTTGAATTTATTACGACCCTTCCCTTGGGCTCAGCTATGATTGTATCATATCCCTTAAAAACAATTATTGACTTGGTCAGGTTTGAGGCGTTTATGCTTGCTTCAACTTTGTTTTCAAAATCACCAAATAACCTTCTAAATTCTCCCTCGTGCGGCGTAAGAATAATATTTCCATTTATATTTTCAAAAAGCTCTTCTGGGCATTCATGAAAAACAGATAACGCATCTGCATCAATTACGGTTGTTATACTATTTTTCAAAAGAGATATTACATTATTTTTCGTATTTTTAGTTTGGCCGTTTCCAGGCCCTACTAAAGCACACGTGTATCGCTTTTCCTTAAATTGGTCTATGATTTCATTTGAGTTCTTTATCTGTTTGTACATACAGCCAGGTTCAATACTCGGACACCATTTTAAGTTATTATCGCTAAACATAATTGTTACTAGGCCTGCACCAATTCGACGTGCGGCTGCTGAAGCTAACAAAGAGGCACCTATCATCATGCTGTCACCAATAACCGCTACGCTGCCTCGATTATATTTATGCATATGAGGAGCAGGGTTTGGGAAATGATCTTTCCATATCATTGGTACATTTTCATATTTAATAGTGCCTATTTGTGAGAGCACTTCATCTAATATACCTATGCTCTTAACTACGGTCTCCCCACAATACTCACGGCCAGGCATAAGTAATTGTCCTATTTTTTTCCTAAAAAAAGTGACAGTTAAGTCGGCCATAAGTGCGGACCCACGTATTTTTCCAGTATTACCATCAATACCACTGGGAATATCTATAGCGACCACTGACAAACCTAGATCTCTAATATCATTAAATATTCGAGTTATTCCACAATCCACGTCTCTAGCTAACCCTGCACCAAATATGGCGTCAATGATAAGGGTGTTATCAGAAATTACATTACCGTAGTTTGTCTCAATTTTACCGCACCACTTTTCAGCGTTTACCTTGGCGTCCCCAGTCCATTCCCCCCTCTCCAAAACATCTATAACTTTGATAGGCCAGCCCAACTCGCCAAGAATCCGGGCTACAACAAAACCATCTCCCCCATTGTTCCCAGGCCCAACAAATATAAGTACAGGACGACGCGTCCACCGCCGGCGGATTTCTCTTACAACAGATCGGCCGGCTGCCTCCATTAGGCTTAAACCAGAGACACCTGAACCAATCGCCAACTTTTCTGCATCAGCCATTTGGTCAATCGATAGTAATTCTGTCAGTTGCTTTTCACTCATTTGACTAACTTAGCATGCAATTGCACTACAGATAAACTAGCCTAAAGCCTACTCATTGTTTATAACATAACTAATTTTAATTTTTGGGATTTTTAGATTTGAGAATTTGTGTCCTTGGTGCTGGTTTAATAGGAGTCTCTTCGGCCTATTTTTTAGCCAAGTCAGGAAATGAGGTCACTGTTATTGACCGCCAAAGTGGGCCAGGCTTAGAAACTAGTTTTGCAAATGGTGGCCAATTATCGGCAAGTCAATCTGCTCCCTGGGCAAGCCCCAAGAACCTTCGACTAGTGCTCACCTCACTAGGAAAGAAAGACTCTCCGCTGCTTTATAAAATCAGGTCGGACCCACAACTTTGGAGTTGGAGTATTAGGTTTCTAATGCAGTGCTCAAATAAGAAACAAATTGCTAACACTATCTCCAATTTGAAAATTGCAATTTACAATCGTGAAGTACTGAAAAGTATTCAGAAAAATATAGAGATAGAATATGACTATAAATCTCTGGGTATATTACAGTTAATACGCAACATAAAAACGATGGAAGGTAAAATATCTGATAGCCAATTTCTAGAGGATATGGGTTGCAAAAACCAGATACTGAGCAGAGAGTCATGCCTAAAGTTAGAACCCGCCCTAAAGGATAACTATAGCCAAATTATTGGTGGTATTTCGATACCGAGTGACGCTAGCGGCGACGCACATAAATTTACTCGTGGACTTGAGGCCGAATGCAAAAAGTTGGGCGTTAAGTTTAAGTATAATGAAGAAATCACCCATATAAAAGTTGATAACAACAAGATAGAAGCAGTAATTACAAATGAAAACGAAAATAAGGCAGATTGTTTCTTAATGTCTCTAGGTAGCTATTTACCTAACTTAGTTAAATCAATAAACCTAAAGGTTCCTATCTATCCCGTAAAAGGGTACTCAATCACCGTACCTGTAGGAAGGACTAATAAGGCTCCCCATATCAGTTTAACTGACGAAGATAACAAGATTGTTTATAGTCGACTGGGAGAGCGCCTAAGAGTGGCTGGGACTGCGGAGTTCAATGGATATGATAAAACTATACGAAAAGACCGCATCCAACCCCTAATTAATAATGCAAGAAAACAATTTCCAAATGCTGGAGAATATACAGATGCACTTCCGTGGATAGGCTTAAGGCCAGCTACTCCTGACGGTGTCCCAATAATTGACAAAACTCCAATAGAAAAACTTTATATCAATTCAGGACATGGTCACCTCGGTTGGACCATGGCCCTGGCATCAGCAAAAATGATATCCGACGTTATTAACCATAAAAAAACAGATATCGATATATCTAACTATTCTCTTAATCGCTTTAATTCATAACATTGAAATAAGCTTGGGAATTTCTCCACTTTCATAAAAAGATCTGTCATGACTAAAAAAATATGGCGCCATACTATTGACAGATCCCATTTTATAAAATAGAACAAAATAGGAACATAATAAAAATATAAAAATCTATTGGGCTGGAAAATATTAATTTATGACTTTAGGTATCAATAATAAATTACTTAAAACAAACAATAATATAATAAATTCTCTTCGTGAAAAAATTAGGAGGATTGAGAATAAGGAAATAGAGGTAATTCCATCTAGTTTAGGTAAACATAAATATAGCAAAGCAATTTTACCCAAAGTTATAAGTCTTGATTTTCAACAAATAGACCCAGCTCTACCCTGGCATGGGCTTCCTATTAGCGGACTCCACGAAATTTATGGGGACGTAATCTCAGGAATAGGATTCTCAACTGCTCTAATTGTTAAGGCAAGTAAAATGTATGAAGAAAAAAATATAAGACCACAGATATTATGGTGCCAGAAAGAAGATGATCTATACGCCCAGGGCTTCTACGAATTTGGTGTGGATCCCAATAATTTGATTATAGCTAAATGTGCAAACAGCAATGATGTGCTGTGGGCTATGGAAGAAGGTCTGAGAAGTAACTGTCTCACGGTAGTAGTTGGAAAAATTGATAAAATATCAAGTATTGCTGGAAAACGCTTACAATTAGCTTCTGAAAATGCAGCAACAATGGGGATCCTTATTAGAAACTCTCTAAATAATAGTTTTTCTGGGAATAGCCCCACTTTAACCAAATGGAGGGTAACCCCCTCACCTAATTTCCAAAATACGAATATTTGGACTAATCACCCACGGTGGAATCTCGAGTTACAAAAATACAAGCTTAGTATGGCACGTGGAAAAAAACTAAAGAATGCTGGAGAGCCCAAATCGTGGCTAGTGGAGTGGAATAATGAAACGTCTAATCTGTCTGTGGTTACCAACATTTCCGGTAGACCAAATCGCACACAATCCAATTGGACGATCGCGGTATAAATCACAGAAAAACAATAATTCCAGGCCAATGGTGACCTTCGCTTCTACTAAGAATGGCGAGCAGAAAATTACGAGCGCCAATGTAAAAGCTCTTTCTTTAGGTATTATACCCAACCAACTATTAACTGATGCTCTTGCGATCTTACCAGAACTTAGATTCTATAAAGAAAACACAAAATCTATTTTAGATGCATTAACTGAACTACGCGCTACATTCGAAAGATATACTCCTTGGGTTTCTATTGATAAACATGGTGACTTATTTGAAGGAAGATATAGCTGGGGTGTTGGTCTCTGGTTAAATATAACTGGCTGTTCTCATCTATTTGATGGTGAAGTAAAACTACTAGAAAGTATTTTTTCTCTTATTCAGCGTATGGGCTATAGGGCAAGGGCTGGGATAGCATCTACGACTGGCACAGCATGGGCTATTGCTAGATACAAGACAGATTTTAATAAAAACCCTTGGTATATTTTACAACATGATGAAGATATTCATACTGCTATTGCAAACATACCAATAGCAGGTCTCAGGATTGATGAAAGAACTGTGAATGCTTTAAGACAGGTTGGAATTATACATATAAAGGACCTCTATAAAATACCAAGAGCTACCTTAGTACGACGATTTAATAAGACTATCCTCGAACGTCTGGAGCAGGCACTCGGTCAACAAGAAGAACCTATATCCCCTGAAAAAAAAGTACCCAAATTTACAGAAAGACTATTATTTTTTGAACCCACCAGTTTACAAAAAAATATAGAAACAGGAATCTTGAAGATTTTAATAATTCTGTGTTCAGACTTAGCAAAATATGAAAAAGGGGCTAGAAGACTTAAACTGTATTTATATAAAAGCGACAATTCTATTACCTGCATAAGAATAGGTAGTAGTAGAGCCATTCGCGAACCACATCACCTTCTCAATTTATTTATACAAAAATTAGAAAATTTCCATTTTGGTTTTGAAGTAGAAGCAATAGTAATAGATGTGTCTGAAACTAATGAACTTACTACCAAACAAAACAAATTATATCCTGACTTAAATGATAAAAGATTAGAGGGTATTAATAAGCTCATAGATAAACTCGTCTCTAGAATTGGCTATAATAACATTAACTATCTAAAACCATTGGATCGACACTTTCCAGAATTAACAAGCAAAAAAATACCTGCTATTGCAGCACCCAACAAACTAAAGGAAGCCTGGAAAAAAAACCCTAGCTCCCTTCCCCGACCTCTTAAGTTGCTAGTTAAACCAATACCAATAGATGTGATCGCACTGGCACCTGATGGCCCTCCTGCAAGTGTTTTTATAGGTAAAAAAAAACTAAAAATAGCCCTGGCTTATGGCCCAGAAAGAATAACTCCTGAATGGTGGCAAAGTAATAATTTGCATAAAAAAACAAGGTATATGTCTAGCAATACTAGGGATTACTACAGAGTAGAAGATGTGTCAGGAAAGCGATATTGGATATATAAAGAAGGAATATATCAACACGATAAAACTTCGAAATGGTATATCCATGGTTTTTTTCCATGAAAAATAGCTCATCATATAGTGAACTCCAAGTGACCAGCAATTATAGCTTTCTAAGGGGAGCATCCCATCCAGAAGAACTAGCTTCTCGCTCAAAGGAGTTGGGCTATAAATCTATAGCTATTACAGATCGTAACACACTAGCAGGTGTTGTGAGAATGCATGCAGCCTGTAAAAAGCACAATATACGTATGATAGTTGGAGCTAGATTAGATTTTATAGATAGCTATAGCCTGTTATGTCTCCCTCAGAATAGAAATGCTTACGGACGATTGGCAAAACTGATCAGTTTAGGTAAAAGGCGTACAAAAAAGGGGGCATGTGAACTTTTTTTAAAAGATGTCATTGATAATTCTTTCTTTCAACAAGGGAAGGAGCAAATTCTAATAATTTTACCTCCCAAAGTTATTGATAATTATTTTGCAGATACAATATCAAAATTAACACCTAAAATTAAGGGCGACTTATATTTAGCAATTAGCTACTTTTATAATGGTTATGATAAAAGTAGACTCTCTGAAATAAACTCTATAGCAAAAAAATTTTACTTACCTCTTGTTGCTACAAATAATGTAAAATACCACGTGCCCAACAGAAAACCTCTCCAGGATGTTCTGACATGTATTCGTAAAAAATGTAGAATAAATAATGCTGGGTTCTTGATAGAAGCAAATGCAGAACGTTATCTTAAATCAACCCTCGAAATTAGAAGATTATTCCTCGAATACCCAGATGCAATTACTAATACATCAAAGATCTATAAAGCATGTAACTTTAATTTAGATGAACTTAGGTACGAATATCCAGTCTATAATATTAGGAATGGCGTAACACCCCAACAAGAATTAACGCGCCTTACCTGGAAAGGTGCAAAAGAGCGTTATCCAAAAGGGACTCCAGAAAAAATAAAAAAACAAATAGGATATGAACTATCTCTAATTGAAGAACTTCAATACGCTCCATATTTTCTAACGATATATGATATAGTACAATTTGCTCGTGCAAAAAATATACTATGCCAAGGGCGAGGCTCTGCTGCCAATTCATCTGTATGTTATGTTCTTGGTATTACATCTGTTAATCCTTCAGAAATAGATCTTCTGTTCGAAAGATTTATTAGTTCGGAGCGAAATGAACCCCCTGATATTGACGTTGATTTTGAACACGAACGTCGCGAGGAGGTAATACAATATATATATGAAAAATATGGTCGGAACTGCTGCGGTATAACAGCTACCCATGTTACATATCAATATAAAAGTGCTTTTCAAGAAATTGGAAAAGTAATGGGATTAAGTAAAGATGTTTTGGCGGTTCTTTCTGCTACTTCCAGATGGGGGGGGGATAGTATAAAGAATTATATCCGAGAAGCGGGATTAAACCCTGAGGACCCCACCCTATCAATAGTATTACAACTAAGTGAGCAAATTTTAGGTTTTCCTCGTCATTTAAGTCAACACACAGGAGGCTTTGTTATTACCAAAGGACCTTTGGATAACATTGTACCTATAGAAAATGCTAGAATGAAAAAACGCACTGTTATTGAGTGGGATAAAGATGATCTAGATACTTTAGGTATTCTAAAAGTAGATATTTTAGCTCTTGGTATGCTTACATGTATAAGAAAAGCATTTGATGAAATTAAAGAATACTGCGGTCAAGAACTAACACTAGCTAACATTCCACAAGGAGACCAAGATACCTATGATATGATTTGCAATAGTGACTCTATAGGTGTTTTTCAGATCGAAAGTCGCGCCCAAATGAGTATGCTACCAAGACTTAGGCCCAGAAATTATTATGATCTAGTGATTCAGGTGGCCATAGTCAGGCCAGGTCCAATTCAGGGAGACATGGTGCATCCCTATCTAAAAAGACGAAACAACCAAGAGCATATTTACTATCCCAAAAAATCTCTGGAAAAGGTACTAAAAAAAACTCTTGGCGTACCATTATTTCAAGAACAAGCCATGAGAATAGCAATAGAGGCTGCCGGCTTTACCCCTAACGAAGCAGATGGGCTCCGCCGAGCAATGGCAACTTTTCGTCGCAATGGCAATCTCCCAATGTATCGAAAACAATTTATTAAAGGAATGGTAAAAAATGGCTATAAAATTTCTTTCGCTGAGAAGTGCTTCAACCAAATTGAAGGGTTTGGTGATTATGGTTTTCCAGAGTCTCACGCTGCTAGTTTTGCATTACTTGTATATATTTCTGCATGGCTAAAATGTCATTACCCCGCAGCCTTTGCTGCTGCTATACTGAATAGCCAACCCATGGGATTTTATAACCCAGCTCAACTAATACAAGATGCTAAAAATCATGGTGTTGAGGTTCTGGAGGTTGATATCAATAGTAGTAACTGGGAATATAAACTGGAAAAAATCGGAAATATTGTTAAAAAATTAGGCAAATGGAGAACTCCTGAAGATGCTAAAATGTCTCTTCGCATTGGCATAAAACAAATTAAAGGAATAGAGAAAAACGAGGTAAAATTAATAGTTAATCAGCGTAACAGTGGTTACTCTGATATAAATGAAATAAAGTCCCGTACAGGAATAAAAAGAAGAACCCTAGAAACTTTAGCAAGAGCAGATACTTTTCACTCTTTAGGTATTAACCGTCGAAAGGCATTATGGATTATTAGGGGTTTATCTGATGAAGATTGCTTACCGTTATTTCAGCACTTAGGAGACGAGGAGCTACAACCAGAGCCCTCAGTTAAATTACCTATTGCCAACCTAGGTTCACAAGTTCTAGAAGATTATAAGACACTCAGATTTTCACTAAAATCACATCCAATGACAATTCTGAGAAAACAATTCAGAAAAGAAAACTATATTACATGTAAGGACCTGAGCCTAAAGCCAACTAGTAGCATAGTTTTAATTGCTGGATTAGTACTAGTTCGCCAGCGACCAGGAAGTGCAAATGGTGTTATTTTTATCACATTAGAAGATGAAACAGGCATGACAAATCTAATAGTTTGGAATCAAATTAAGGAACGCTATCGAAAAATATTATTTACATCAAAATTGCTAGGTGTCTATGGAAAGCTCCAAAGGGAAAATAAGGTTACCCATATTATAAGCCAAAAATTGTTTGATCACTCTAACAAACTAGATAATTTAGGGAAAAATACAAACGAGCAGGAATCTAGAATTGTAAATAAAAAACAATTTACCACCCTTAATCCTAGAGAATTCAAATAATATAATTAAAGCAATACTCTCTCTAATCTAGTAAATTAATAATCAAAAAAACTGCTAAATAATTGAAAAATAAAAAACTAAATATAGCTCAACAAAAAGATGCTAAGCGCAATAAAACAGCATTTGAAAATTCCAATTTTAAGCGCTACTGGATAGCACGCGTTCTAACCGTTGGCGGTAACGAAATGGTAAATGCCACTGCCCTTTGGCAAATGTGGCAAATTACACGTGACCCTTTTGATCTAGGTTTAGTTGGTTTAGCGCAATTTGCTCCCTTCTTAATCCTATTTCTAATATCTGGTTTAACTGCTGACAGATTTTCCAGAAAAGCAATTTTATCTGTCTGTATGCTAACCATGGCCTGTGCAGCTATAGGGCTGTTTTTAGTCACCTACACAAGTATGGTATCTAAGCCATATCTTTTGCTAATCTTAGTTTTTGTGGGAATAGCTAGAGCCTTCCAAGCACCCGCCCAACATGCCCTCGTTCCAGTAATTGTAGAGAAAGATCAGCTTTCTAGCGCTATCGCTTGGAGCTCATTGGGTTCACAAATGGCAAGAATTAGTGGCCCAGCATTAATGAGTGTATTGTTATACTTTGGTATAGATGCGGTTTATGGCGTGACAGTATTTATATTCGTTATTGGAGCGGCATTTAACCAGTCAATAAATAAACCGATGCAATTAATATCCTCAGAGCCTGTCACACTAAGCCTAATCGTGGCAGGTATTCGTTTTATTATTAAACGAAAAATAATTCTAGGAGCTATAGGATTAGACTTATTTGCAGTATTACTCGGTGGAGCCACTGCCCTACTTCCAATATTTGCCACTGATATCTTATTTGTGGATGAGTGGGGCTATGGGTCACTGCGGATGACAATTATGCTTGGTTCTTTCATTTGCATGTATTATCTGACCCAATTTCCAATTACTAAATTTGGCGGCAATATTCTACTCCTGACAGTAGCTGCGTTTGGTCTATCAATTATAATTTTTGGCCTCTCCACAAATTATTTTTTATCACTCTTTGCATTATTTTTTATGGGAGCATCAGACTCAATAAGCGTATTTATTAGAAATATTTTGGTACAAAGTATTACACCGGACAATATGAGAGGCAGAGTAACAGCAGTAAGCTCAGTTTTTATTGGTGCATCAAACGAGCTAGGAGAATTTGAGTCCGGCATAACTGCATCCTGGTGGGGTGCTGTACCGGCTGTAATAGTTGGGGGTATAGGTACCGTTGCAATCTCAATCCTATTTGCAAAGCTGTTTCCAGATTTACGTAAAGTTGATAGCCTTAGAACTCAAGATTTAATAGACCGTTACCAATAATACCATTGCTTGACTAGAGGCTGAGAAAATCCAATCATTTAGAGTGAGTTATATTATGGCAAGGGAGATTATATAATGAGCATCAGCGATATAGAAAATTTGAGCGCTTTTGACCACAGTTTCAAGGCTATCCATGATGAAGAAATACCGTGGGAAGATGGCCTAGATAATAACCTATTAACTCTGCCCCCAGGTATCCAAGTAAAAGTATTTGCGCAGGATGAGGCAATGAAGAGAGTTGATATGAAGGTAAGGTTTCCTGCTGGATATGTCGAACCCGAGCACAGCCATAAAAGCTGGCATTCAATTGTTATATTAAAAGGCAGAATGTGTGTAGCTGGAAAGGACCTAAGACCCGGAGATTATGTATTTGGGTGGGACAACCTTCATGGCCCCTATGAATACCCTGATGGTTGTGAGGTGTTTGTTGTATTTATGGGAGAAGGTACCGAACACGAGTGGAATGAAGAACAACATGCCAACCACAAAAAAGTGTGGTCTTCAGAAGCAAAATAAGTTTTAGAAATATAATAATATTCTATAACTAGCGCCTAATACTTTGGCACAGATTGGTCAATCCGTTCTGACCAAGCGTCTATACCGCCTGCTAAATTTAGTGTATTCTCAAACCCGTTTTCCGCTAACCAAGCTTGCACCTGAGCACTACGCATACCAGAATGACACATAACGATCAAAGGGTGATCAGAGGGAAGTTCGTCTATTCTTAGAGGCACACTATTCATTGGAATATGTAAAACCCCATCAATATTAGCTATGGATAATTCATTATCTTCCCGCACATCAAGAAGTGTATGGGCCTCTCCATTCTCTCTCATTTCATTTAGTTTCTCGACAGTTATATCCATAAAATTTCCAATATTTTAATCACTTAATCTTAATCAGTATCCACAGTAACGTTGGCATAAATACATGCTTTGTTCAATATGAAAGAGGGCTTTTTAGTTGTACTATTTTGTGAAAAATAGCTAATACTTCTTTATGTCAAAAAATGAAGTAGATGTATCTGAGAGAAGAACCCCTTACAGGGGCTATATGCGCTTGGATCATTACAAAATTAAACATACAAAATATGATGGCAGTTGGACTCCTGATCTTTCTAGGGAGGTGATAGAGAGAGGCAATGCAGTATCGGTCTTACCATTCGATCCCTACAATGATACTCTAGTACTTATTGAACAATTTCGAATTGGCGGATATACCGCTCCTAACATGTCTGCATGGCAAATCGAATGTGTAGCTGGTATGATTGAACCACATCAAACAGCTATTGAAACAGCCCATAGAGAAACTTTAGAAGAGACGGGACTCCAAGTTTTAGACTTGGAGCCTATTTACACTTATCTGAGCAGCCCTGGTTGCACATCCGAGACCATTGAAATGTTTTGCGGGCATGTAGATGCTGAAAACGTATCAAATTTTGGTGGTTTAGAAACAGAAGGCGAATATATACGCGTATTTACATTGCCAGTGTCAGAAGCTTTTGATTGGGTAAATACTGGTAAAATTCAAAATGGAATGACTATTATAGCTCTTCTTTGGCTAAAAAATAATATAGACCTGATTAAAGTTAAATGGAGGGTAGGAGAATAGTTTTTCTCTCAGACAATAACTTTTGCCTACTTAAATTAAAAAGTTTAGCAGTAAAGTATACAAACTAGGAAAGAAAAATGCTGATACGCAAAAATTTTAGAGAGACCATAGGAAACACACCTCTCATTAAGCTAAACAAAGCTTCTGAAGAAACCGGATGTGATATATACGGAAAAGCAGAATTTCTTAATCCTGGTGGCTCTATTAAAGACAGAGCGGCTCTTTACATTGTCAAAGATGCAGAGGAGAGAGGTTTGCTTAAACCTGGAGGTATTTTAGTCGAGGGCACCGCGGGCAACACTGGAATAGGGCTAGCCTTAGTTGCATGCGCGAGCAACTATAAATCAGTAATCGTTATCCCAAAAACTCAAACTCAAGAAAAAAAAGATATGCTTCGAATAGCAGGTGCTGATTTGCGTGAAGTTGATGCTGTTCCTTATTCGGAGCCAGGTAATTACGTAAAAGTCTCCATGCGACTTGCTGAAGAACTTGCAAAAACGAACTCGAGTGGAGCAATTTGGGCCAACCAATTCGATAATCTTGCCAACCGCAGAGGACACTACGAAACGACGGGGCCGGAAATTTGGAACGACCTAAATGGAAGAATTGATGGGTTCACCTGTTCAGTAGGAACAGGTGGGACTCTATCTGGTGTTGGTATTTTTCTAAAGGAGAAAAG
Source organism: Alphaproteobacteria bacterium MarineAlpha3_Bin7 (assembly GCA_002937995.1). GTDB lineage: Bacteria > Pseudomonadota > Alphaproteobacteria > Rhodospirillales > UBA2165. The sequence goes on from PTLG01000004.1 coordinate 21,250, forward strand.
TAAAAAAACAACAATAGCGCTCTCTGATCCAATGGGCTCTGGTCTTTATAATTTTTTTAATACTGGCGAGTTTAAATCAGAAGGCTCTTCAATTACAGAGGGTATTGGGCAAGGTAGAGAAACAGAAAATTTTGCAGGAACTCCCATAGACAAGGCTTACCAGGTAACAGATAAAGAGGCACTAAAAATAATCTTTGATCTTCTAAAATACGAGGGGCTTTGCGTGGGAACTTCAAGCGGTATAAATGTTGGCGGAGCCGTAAAGCTCGCTAAGGATATCGGACCAGGTGCTACAATCGTAACTATACTTTGTGATTATGGAACTAGGTACCAGAGCAAATTATTTAATGTTGAATACCTAAAAACTAATAACCTGCCCTTTCCTGATTGGTTGGAATAAGATGATAAATGAAAAAATTCAGCCAGATATTGGCGGAAAATTAGATTTTGTGGAGGAATGTAGTTGGGTTGATAACCATATTGGTGGAGAGAGTTTTGTACTATTAGACTGCAGATACTTTTTGCCAACGGAAGGGAAAAAAGGAATAAAAGAATACAAAAAAGAACACATCCCTACAGCAAGTTTTTTTGATATAGATAGTATCTGCGATCCTGACACAGATTTACCTCATATGCTGCCAACAATAGAGTTTTTTTCCGAACAAATTGGATTGCTTGGAATTAAGAACGGCGATTATGTCATTTGTTACGATGGAGGTAATGGCTCCATGGCTGCAATGCGTGTATTCTGGATGTTTCAAGTATTTGGACATAAATCAGTCTCCATCTTGAACGGCGGCTTAGCTGAATGGAAAAAAATGAAGTACCAGACGGTCTCTGGAGAAGAAAAAAGAGAGAGGGAAAAATATAAAATAGAAAAACTAAACCTAAACATCGTAAAGAATATAGATGATATTTTTAGAAATATTGAAACTAGAGAGGTGCAACTAGTCGATGCGAGATCGCAGGGCCGTTTCTACGGCAAGGAACCAGAGCCACGATCTGGTATAAAACAAGGACATATGCCTGGAAGTATAAATCTACCTTTTGCTAAATTATACGAAAATAACTCAGCTAAACTTTCATCCCCAAGCTACATTATGTCAGTGCTCAACAAAGGGGGAATTGACCCTAAAAAACCTATTATTTCAAGTTGTGGTTCTGGAGTAACGGCAGCCGTTCTATTTTTTTATTTGAAGGCCATGGGCTACGATACAGTGTCAATCTACGATGGGTCCTGGACTGAATGGGGAAGTAGACCAGATACCAAAATATCAACCGAGGTAAAATAACTTTCATGAAAAACAAACGTAACAAAAGTAGTGGTAATATTGACACCCGGCTTGTGCACAATGGTAGAAATCCTGAAGAACATTTTGGAGCTGTAAATACTCCAGTTTATAGAATTTCCACTGTGCTTCACTCTAGTGTTTCTGACCAATCCAGAGCAAGGAAAAACCCAGACTCACTTATAACTTATGGTCGTCACGGATCTCCAACCTCTAAGGCTTTTGAGGAAACCGTAGCAGACCTCGAGGGCGGTTATAAAACAATTGCAGTTGGGTCTGGACTTGCAGCGATTTGTTCATCAGTACTCGCCTTTGTTAAAGCGGGTGACCATATATTAGTATGCGATAGTGTCTACTCTCCCACGCGGCGACTATGTGAGTTGCATTTAAATAAATTTGGTATTGAAACCACCTATTATGACCCACTTATCGGTAAAAATATTAGCGATCATTTTAAGCCAAATACCCGGATAGTTTTTACTGAGTCGCCGGGGTCGCATTCCTTTGAGATTCAAGACATACCAGCAATTTCTGAAGTGTGCAGACCACTTGGTATAAAGGTTTTACTCGATAACACCTGGAGCGCTGGATATTACTACAAGGCTTTTGACCATGGAGTGGATATCTCCATTCAAGCTGCAACAAAATACTACGTTGGGCATTCCGATGCTATGTTAGGTTCCATTACCGCCAACAAAGAGACCTATGATCAGGTTAGAGAGACTTCAAGAATACTTGGATACCATGCTCCCCCGGATGATTGCTATCTCGGGCTCAGGGGTATTCGAACTCTATCTGTTAGAATGCAACAACATGAGAAAAATGCACTGGAAGTGGCAAAATGGCTAGAAGGTAGACAAGAAGTTCACAAGGTACTACACCCTGCCTTTAAAAGCTGTCCTGGACATGATATTTGGAAACGTGATTTTACGGGTTCATCTGGTCTTTTTAGTATACTATTGAACCCAGTGCCTGATACATTGGTTAACAAGATGATTGATGAGTTAGAACTCTTCGGGCTTGGGGCTAGCTGGGGAGGCTTTGAAAGCTTAATTTTAAGAACACAGCTTACACGCAATATAGCCGATTGGGATAATAAATATCCCTGTGTCAGGCTACATGTTGGATTAGAAAATACGAATGATTTAATAGAAGACCTAAGAAATGCCTTTCGACACCTTATACAAAGTTAAAACAAGTCCAAGACAGCTCAAGGAAATCAGTTGGAAAACTATTCGGATATACTAGACATTATCAAGAGCCTGAAATATAACGAACAGGGTCTCATTCCTGCTATTGCTCAACAATACGATAGTAACGAGTTGCTTATGATGGCTTGGATGAATCAGGAAGCTATCAAAACTACTTTGGCTGAAGGTCGTGCTGTTTATTGGTCAAGATCAAGAAATGAGTTGTGGCGGAAAGGGGAAACATCTGGCCATATTCAAAAAATAGTTGAATTTCGTTGGGATTGCGATAACGACGCAATCCTTTTGTTAGTAGACCAAACTGGCGCAGCGTGTCACACTGGTGAACGCAGTTGTTTTTTTAACCAATATAGAGCAGATAACACCTAAACTTTAGTCCAAATAAAATGTAGTTTTGCAGAGAAAAACAGGAATGATTCGAGTCTTTGCTGTCTTTTTAATTTTATTGAAAATCAATATTATTTGTATTAATCGAGAAGTATCGGCTACTACAATTAACGTTTTTGCCGCCTCTAGCCTCGCTGGCACCTTAGACACAGCCTCCAAGCTTTATAAAACGAATAGCGAACAACAAATTAGATATTCCTTTGCCTCTAGCTCTGCACTTGCAAAACAAATCAAACTAGGTGCACCAGCCGCTATTTTTATCTCCGCCAACAAAAAATGGTTAAATTACCTTAAAAATTATTCCGTTATAAACAAAAAGTTTTCTAGAGTATTCCTCTTAAACCGACTTGTTATCGCAGCACATAAATCTTGGGGAATCCAACATAGTTCTGCATTTCCGTACGCTATAATTAGAGATAAATTTAAGGATAATAGGTTTTCTATTGGTGATCCCAACCACGTACCATTAGGTTTTTACGCACAGCAGGGACTAAGTTTCTTTAAAATATGGAAAGAATTTAATTCCAAGTCTGCACCTATGCATAATGCAAGAGCAGCTCTAGCTATGATAGAGAGAAACGAAACCCCCTTAGGGGTCGTTTACAAAACTGACACTACAGAAAATAGAAAAGTGGATCTAGTATTTTTATTTCCCTCTGGCTCTCACCCTCCTATAGAATATAGTATAGCTATAGTTAATAGAATGGACTCTCCAGCAATAAGAGAACTTTATTCTTTTCTTACGGGCCCTCTACCAAGACCCACATATATCAAAAATGGATTTGAAATACCTTAGTTATGGAATTTTTCTCACCCGTAGAATATGAAATTTTACTGTTAAGCCTCCGCGTTGCCTTTTGGGGTGTAATTTGTAGCCTCCCATTCGCTATTCTTGTTGCTTTACTTTTAGCCCGCTGCTCGTTTCCAGGAAAATTTATTCTAAATACGATAGTGCACCTGCCATTAGTCGTCCCTCCAGTTGTTATTGGTTACCTACTTTTATTAGTTTTTGGAAATAATGGAGTACTTGGCCCTTGGCTTTTTGAGGTCTTTCAAATATCTATCGCCTTTACCTGGAAGGGTGCCGCGCTAGCTGCTTCTGTCATGGCCTTCCCTTTAATGGTTAGGGCTATCCGTCTATCGCTAGATTTACTTGACGTAGAGCTAGAGGAAGCTGCCGCAACGCTTGGTGCCGGACCATTTAAAAAGTTTATTTCTGTAACCCTTCCACTAATTTTACCAGGAATAATAGTGGGCACGCTTTTGGGCTTTGCGCGTAGTCTAGGAGAATTTGGCGCGACAATTACCTTTGTATCCAATATTCCTGGAGAAACACAGACTTTACCATTAGCAATGTTCAAATATATTCAAACCCCTGGCGGTGACTTCCAAGCTCTTCGCTTAATGACTTTGTCTGTGATTTTAGCTGTCGGCGCCTTAATAATTTCAGAATTGGTAGAAAGAAAACTAAAAGCAAGGAATCTGTGATTTATGCTCAGTGTCGAAATAAAAAAGGCCTTAGAAACACTAACCCTAGATGTGAAGTTTGAAGTCAATGCCGGCACGGTAACGGCACTATTTGGTAAGTCGGGCGCAGGCAAAACAACAACTGTTCACTCCATTGCTGGCCTTATAAAACCGGACGATGGAGAGATTACATTAAATAATAAGGTATTATTCAACCATAATTTGAGAACTAATCTTCCAGTTTATAGGCGAAAAATAGGATTTGTCTTTCAAGGTGCTCGTCTATTTCCGCACATGACAGTAAACAAAAATCTCCTATTTGGATTACCCAGACCTAATAAAATACATAAAAAAATTACCTTAGATATGGTTACTAAATTATTAGATCTTTCTTCACTATTGGATAGAAGACCGCAAACATTATCTGGAGGCGAAAGGCAAAGGGTATCTATCGGTCGCGCTCTTTTATCGCAGCCCGAACTTTTGTTAATGGACGAACCACTGTCGTCAATAGATTTGCACTTAAGAGCAGAAATTTTACCTTTTATCCAAAAAATAGTTGCAGAAGTTCAAATACCAGTCATCTACGTTACTCATTCTATTGAAGAGGCTATTTACCTAGCAGATAACATGGTATTAATTTCAGAGGGTCAAATACTTCAAGAAGGATCTGTTGAAGCAGTTATGAACCGACTGGACCTCTATCCTGTTACGGGCAGGTATGATTCTGGCACAGTTATTTCAGCCCAATTCTTAAACTATGATAAGGACTTTGATATTGGAGAACTTAAGTTTCCTGGGGGCCTACTCAAAGTACCTGGACTAAATGGAAAGATAGGGGATAATTTTAGAGCCCACGTAAAAGCACGAGATGTATCGGTTTCATTAAAAAAACCAAAAGATGTAAGTATCTTAAATCTTTTTAATGGAAAGATTATAGACATAAGAATTGATAATAGCCCTCAGGTAGATATTTTGATCGACATAGGAATACCCCTAATAGCACGTATTACCAGAAAATCCTTGAGCGAACTTCAGTTAACAAAAGGAACAAAGCTATTTACAATGGTAAAAGCTGTGGCAATAGATAAAAAATCGATTGGACACATTCAAAATAGTGTTACCTAAACGGTATGATTAGGGATACAAAACCAACCTCGATATAACAATTAGACATATAACTATCTGAGCAAAATTTATACCAACGCTAGATCTATGCAGCAGATTAAACATAGATTCTGCCTTACGGTCATTATTAGCACTCTGGTCTCGATAAATATTAATTTTAGGCATTATAATTTGCCTAGAAACCACAACACCTAAAAAGAATAGAATCATAAAAATTGTATCCATTCTATTTGCAAATGCCATAGCTATCAGTGAAAACAGGGAGAGTATACCTAAGAATAAATAATACCAAGGGAAGACTACTCTAATAAACTTCCCAGCAATCTCAACCTCAAGTTTAGTAAATATTAAGGGTGCCATAACAAATGAAAAAAATATCATCGTCCCCAATATTATTGAATTAATAATTATTGTTGCAAGTAATAGCATATTTTCGTTTCATTACGTTCATATCAAAGCTTTATCAGCTGCAAGAAACTGGATTTTAAACATATATAGATCTATTATATTATCTTATCAAAATAATTTATATCTATCTCACATCAGGCGACAATGCAGCAAAACTCAGAATTTCCCGAAGAATACAATAACTTAAACCTTATTTTTGAGAAAATATGGTCAATTTTAGAAACAGGTATAAAACCAATAAGCAACAACCCTGCCCACACGCCCGCATTAGCTACCATAGACAACAATAACCTTCCTCAAATAAGATCCGTAGTATTGCGTAGTGTCAATAGACCAAAAAGAGAAATCTGGTTTCATAGTGATATTAGATCCTCAAAAATATCTGATCTCAGCAACAATAAAAATGCCAGTTTTCTCATATACGATCCTAAAAATAAGTTTCAAATTAGGCTTCTTACGACGATAAAAATGCATCATAATGACCCCAAAAGCAGCAAAGCATGGAATAACCTAAAACCTATGAGCAAAATTTGTTACCAAGTCTCCCAAGCTCCTGGAACTCAACTTTCTGATCCCCTTAAAGCAATAAACACCCCTGAAATAAACAACGAGGGGAGAGATAATTTTGTGGTATTGGTGGCCAAAATCATAGAATTAGAATGGCTCTATTTGCACCATAAGGGTCACCGAAGAGCCAGGTTTAACTGGTTGAATAATAATTGGGATAGCGGATGGATAACACCCTAGCATTTTAACTATTCTAAAAAATTATCAAAAGTGATTTCTATAAATACTAGTTGAAAGGTCAAATCAGACTGACTACATCAACCTAGAAATAACTAATCCTGATAGAGTTAATAGTCAGTAGTGCTAGAGCTTTGAATCAATGTTTAAAAAAATTGGTATAGTGTTAATCATGATCGCTTTATTTCCCATTAGCAAAAATAAGTCCTTCGCCGGAGATGGGGATAATGCTTACTCGTTTACTTTTAAATCAATTGATAATGACCCCCTACCCCTCTCAAAATACAAGGGCAAAGTGATTCTAGTTGTGAATACTGCCTCGTATTGCGGGTTTACTTCCCAATATAATAAAATGCAAAAATTATGGGAGAAGTATAAAGATAGTGGACTAATTGTTTTGGGAGTTCCTTCCAACAATTTTGGTAATCAAGAACCTGGCTCAGAAGAACAAATAAAGGAGTTTTGTGAAGTCAATTTTCAAGTAAACTTTCCAATGACTTCTAAGGTTGATGTTAAGGGAACGAGTGCTCATCCATTCTATTCGTGGGCATCGACTAAAATGGGGATTATGTCTGTACCAAGATGGAATTTTCATAAATATCTTATTTCGACGGAAGGTAAGTTAGTGGATTGGTTCTCCTCCACGACTTCTCCGATGTCTTCAAAAGTCATAGAAGCTATAAAACAACAACTACCCCGAAGTTAAGCTGCTGTAGCTTCTGCTGCTAATAAATTTCGATTATCTAGTAATTATAAAAATTTGTTAAAACACAAAGCCAAAGAAAATGTATAAAAAAACTTTTATGAGAGTGCTTAAAGGCTTTGTTGTAATGAGTACACTAATCTCTCCTGTAGTGGCGCTTGGAGCAGGTAATATTGAGCTAGGTAAAAAAGTATTCAATAGGTGTAAAGCTTGCCATTCAATCAAACCTGGAAAACACAAGATAGGCCCCTCCTTGCATGGAGTTTTTGGAAGAGTGGCGGGTTCAGCGCCTGGTTTCAGAAGATATAGAGGCTTAAAAAGCGCTAACTGGAAGTGGAATAAGACCACACTAAATGAATATTTAACTGATCCTAAAGTCTATGTCAGAAAAAATAATAATAAGAGGAGGTCTGGCATGGTATTAAAGCTAAAGAAAAAGAGAGATAGACAAAATATAATAGAATATCTCAAATTGCTTAAATAAACTCTGGCTTTATAGGTTTATTATTAATCCTGACTTGGTCTCTTTAGTTGATAACTATATTTGTGATATTATTAGACTTTCTATCTGAGGATTAGAGTTAATAATGGTAGCTAAATCTGACACTGAACTGGATGCAGTAATTGTAGGCGCTGGGTTTGCAGGAATACATATGCTGAACAGTCTCATGTCGTTAGGCTATTCTGCAATAGTATTGGAAGCTGGGGACGAGGTTGGTGGCACTTGGAATTGGAATCGTTATCCTGGTGCAAGATGTGACACAGAGAGTATGTTTTATTCGTACGGCTTTTCAGAAGCTTTGCAACAAGAGTGGAACTGGTCTGAGCGTTACCCAAAACAGCCTGAGATACTGAGCTACGCTAAACACGTCGTAGAACGTTTTAATCTCAGTAATAATATAAAATTTAATACCCGTGTAATTAATATAAACTGGAATAAAAAGAATAGAAAATGGGGTTTGGAAACCGAAGAAGGTGAACGTATTTCTGCTAATTTTTGTATTATGGCAACTGGTTGTCTCTCATCACCCAACTATCCAAACATTGAAGGTTTAGATGATTTTGAGGGGGAAATATATCATACCGGAAGATGGCCAAAATATGACGTGGTATTCGATAACAAAAATATTGCAGTGATTGGGAATGGTTCGTCTGGTATTCAGGCTATTACCGAAATTGCAAAAACAGCTTCTCTTTTAAACATATTTCAAAGAACTCCTAACTATGTGGTTCCCGCCCATAACAGACGTCTTGATGCACAGGAAGTAGCAGATATAAAATCAAATTATTCAATTTTAAGAGAAAAAGCTAAAGAAACATACTCTGGCAACTTTTTTGAGAGCGGTGGCCCTTCTGCATTAGCTGTTTCCCTCGATGAGCGAATGACGGAGTATGAAAGTCGTTGGAATAATGGGGGCCTATGTTTTATGGCTGCATATGACGATCTGCAATTTAATGCAGAAGCTAATAAAACTGCAGCAGAATTTATTGAAAACAAAATCAGGGAAATTGTAAAAGACAAGAAAACTGCCGATAAACTAATTCCGAAAAATTCATTTGGCTGCAAACGACTATGTGTTGCGTCTGGGTACTATGAAACCTTTAACTTATCAAATGTTAATTTGGTAGATTTAAATGAAAACCCTCTAAAGCGCGTAACACATAATAGCATAAATGCGGGCGATAGTGAGTATAAAACCGATTTAATTGTATTAGCTACAGGTTTTGATGCTATGACAGGTGCATTAAATAAAATTAATATTTCCGGGATCGACGGTAGTTTAAAAGAGAAATGGGAAAATGGTCCCAAATCCTATCTGGGACTGATGTCACACAATTTCCCTAATTTGTTCACGATAACGGGCCCTGGAAGCCCTTCTGTACTGACTAATATGATGACCTCTATAGAACAACACGTGGAATGGATCAGTACTTGTCTAAAATATATGCAGAGTAATAGATTTACTTGCATAGAACCGCATCTGAAAGCTGAAAATACCTGGATGGAGCATTCAAATTCTTTAGCGGGTGATTCTCTGCGAATTACTTGTAATTCCTGGTATTTAGGAGCTAACATTCCAGGAAAAAAGAGAGTGTTTATGCCTTATATTGGTGGGGTGCCAACTTATAGAAAAAAATGTGAAGAAGAAGTTCTTAGCGATTATTCAGGCTTTATTTTTAATTAGGCTTCCGTTAAACCCCCTAAACTTAATTGCCTTTTAATATTTAGATTTATAATAATTAAACCTAGTAATATTCCTCTACAGAAGCTCACTAACCATGTGGGTCAGCGTTGCCCCCAAAGTACCGAGTTTGTTTTCTTTGCACACAGACTTGACTCTTACAAGAACCTCACTCGCTGTCATTCCTTTGAAATGATCCCTTTTCCCTGAAACCCATACGTTAGTAGCAGTTGTAAAACCCTGCACATAAGCTAAAACACCGATTTCATCAGACCCATTTAGCACATCAACGCAGGAATAATCAGCAATCACTCTAAAATTCTCCCTACTGTCAATCGCATTAGCAGAGTATATTGAAGAAAACAATAGCACCCAAAATGAAGCTACTAATAATCTCATATATCTCATTGTTTTTCCTTTCAATTAAGTTGTCAGAACCTTAAGCCTTTAAGATCACTTGTCAGGGACAATATTTAGTTAAAATTTTAAGTTTTTGTTCCATTTTGTGCTAAATATCAATATTCTATTGAAATTGACATAACGAGGGAGATTATTTTGGCAATTGAAGAAGCAGGTACCAATGTTTCGGATATCTCGTTGGACCGGTATTTATACCCGCAATCAACGATTAGAGAACTTGATGAGGTTAAACCCCTCGAGAAAATACCGACTGTTGATATTGGTTCCGTATTAGAAAATCCAACAAAAGCTAATTTAGAAATTACTGCTAAGGGTTTCCGTGAGGCACATGAACAAATTGGTTTTTTGTCGATTATCAATCACGGTGTCCCTTGGCAGACCATTGATTCTGCTTTTGATGCTATAAAAGAGTTTTTTTCTCTACCCTTAGACGAAAAAATGAAAATTAAATTCGATAAAATATCTAGTGGGTACTATCCACCGAACTCTACTGTTTATGTATCTTCACCAGTAAATAATAACACAAAAGGAGATTTAAATGAAAATCTCCGATTGGTAAAAGAGAGATCACCTGAGCATCCAGCAATTAAATCTGGAATGAGATTTCACGGCCCCAACCAATGGCCCGATAATGTAGAGAATTTTAAGCCACGAATGATTGCTTATTATGACTCTATGGAAAAATTAGGTAGATCCTTGCTGCCAGTTTATGCTCGCGCTCTGGATCTACCTAAAAACTGGTTTGACAACAAGTTCGACGATCCAATGTGGTCAACAAGAAATTCTTTTTATCCTGCCGGAGGAGGAAAAAAGGAGGTAGAAGAAAACCAATTTGGAATTGCCCCTCATTGTGATCATGGTTTTATTACAATGCTACCTGTTTCAAAAGAACCGGGACTACAAGTACTTGCTCGCACAGGTAATTGGATAAACGTAGAAATCCCAGATAGGGCAATACTAGTTAATGCTGGAGAATTTATGCACCGCTGGACTAATGGTAGGTTTTTTGCAACACCCCACCGAGTATTACCTCCAAAAAAAGATCGCTATTCTCTTGGTTTCTTTTACAACCCCACAAGGGATGTTAGGTGCGACCCAATGGAAACTTGTTGTAATGATGACAATCCACCAAAGTACGATGGAATGTCTATGGTCGATTACCTATCATGGTATGTTGATAGAAACTATTTGAAAAGCCATGGAGGACAGCAATAAACAACTAAAGTCTGTGAGTTGATTACAAATGTCTAAAAGTGTTTGCGGCGGATCTAAAGGAGTCTAAATTAAGCTCCTCCCGTATATCTTTAGTTGCCTTCAACATAATATCGTCAACTGGAATTCCACAGCCATTGGCTATTCTATCATTCTTAGAAAAATTAGCCGCAATCGCAGAGGCAGCCGGAATTGCATCTGGTCCTAATTGCTTCTCAAGATCAAACCTCGCATTATTTAATCTTTTGCTATCGTTACCAATAAGTGCTTCAGAAAATTCAAGAAGCTCGTCTCCACCAGGCACCCCAATGTCTTGACTAGAGTCCACCAACCCTTTGAGGTTTACTTCCAAGTTTTCTACTCGTCCACTCTCACGGAGGAACCGGGCGTGAGAGCTAGTTCAATAAAAGCATTCGTTGAGAGCCGAGACCTTACCTGCAACAACCTCTACTTGTGCTCGACTAAGGCCCTTGTGATGCCGGAGATCAAAATTCATTATGTTTCCCAATGGCTGATACTGCGCCTTTTCCAATTCCATATGCTTTGTTACCTCATCAGGCACTAGGCTTAAACCTCGTACTATATAGGGTTTAGGGGGTTTTTCTCCAAATAGTTGCTTTGCGGGCAACCCACCCTCAGGAAAATTTGGGATTGTTGATACCCAAGCTAATTCTAATTTTGCGGTTTCTGGTCTAACCTTTGAGGGAGGGCTGACACCAGGTTCAGGAAAAGCAATTAAAGGATGATTAATTCCTCTTGCAAAAATATCCATGTCGACAATCCTGGAGACAATACCAACAATTTCAACATATTCCTCTTCACTAAGGCCAGTATTAATAACTTCGTCAAAAAAATCTTTTAAAATATCCTTTGGAGAAATAGCTAATTTCTCAACAACTAATTTTGCTACTTTAGACAATTTAAAATTGCTTTCATGAGCAAATGTGTTCGGTGTTTCCTCTAATAGCCCAGCAGATATACCCACCTCTCGAGCAAAACTAGCAATAGCTATACGTTGTTCTGAGTTTCCCCAAGTACCCGCAACGGCAAAATCAAGAAAGTGATCCTTATGAACAGTTTCAATTTCCTCTTTTATTAAATACTTTGAATCAGAATAGAGTCCCATAAGTAGATAGTACCAATTATTAATAATTAAAGTTTGTTTATATAAGAAATATCGATTTAGTTTAACGAATTTATATTATATTTCATAGACTTAAATAGGTGAAATCGTATGGGCTATTGACACGCTTCTATTATAGAAAATATGTAGACAAATTTAAATTAAATTGGTGTCGACAACATGTGAGGGATAGACCAATTATCTACTACTGCCATAACCTTTGAAAACTTAAATTGACCGTTAACCATCGTAACTTGTGTATCATAATGACCAAAACTAAAAAGACTACCATTACCCTCAAAGTCTGACTGATAAATAGCATAATTAGCAGTCACAAAACTCTTATCGTTATCTGAACTCTGTATTTTAACGTTACTTATTAAGTGTTTGTCACGGTGAATATTAAATTCGTTGGCTTCTTGCAAGGATACTATTCTGTCTTTCAACATGTCTTTATTTTCACACAACATTAAGGTAACTCTTAAACCGAGTTCAAGGTTTTCTCGTGGCATGATACTATAATTACACTCTGGAATAAATAATTCGAGCCAATCCTCAAGCCTCTCTTCATCCAAAAAAAAACCGTAGTCGTTAAAGAGATCGTTGATTGCCAGCCTATCTTGGATAGATATCACCTAACTGCTCCTTCCGGCTCTAACCCCATTAATTCGGAATAATAAGACCAAAAACCACGGACAGCTACATCATTAACTCGGTAAGAGCGATCAGAGATTTCCCCTTTCCCACCAACTTCAAGTACTGCAGTAGACTTCGTATCTGCACCCTTGCTCGATCTATGCGCAATCTCTATCGCTTCAGCATCTTCCATAGAAACTAGACCACCTGGACCAAACAAATTTAGTTGTCTAAGTCTATGATTAGTCATTTCGTCAGAATCATCCTCATATCCAAAATAGGTCCACACAAGGTCAAATGCATCAATACCTTTAGTCTGTATTTGCCTTGTAGCTAAAGAATTATTTAATTGTTGGAATGAAGCATTCGGAAACATTGTAGAAATTGCTAAATTTCTATCGTCTGAATACTCTCTCTTGAATTCTAGCAATCTTGGGTCAGATAAAGTTAAGGTATCACTTTTTAAACCCACTCCACCATACGCTTCTTTTGCATCACTATCTTTATCTGATTCAGCATGCGCATAAGTTAAATTATGGCGATGTCGTTTATCCATCTCTACACCGCCCTTTTGGGTTGCTCTATCAAGTCCAAATGTTACTAAAAATTCATGAAGAAGGCTTGCATGATATGTATCCCTCAGATTTTCCAAATAAAATTTCCAATTTCCATATATTCTTTGCCTCTGATATCCCAAAACAGATATAGGCTTATACATTAAACGTTTTATGTGTGCACTCATCATAGGGCCTAAATAGTCTTCAATAGTCTCATCTATATTTTGCCTAAAAGTACCAAATACTACTCCGTTAACGCACCCGACCCGAAGTTTTTTGAGCCCATGCTTCGTTTTATCAAAATCCTTATCCATCCCGCCTTTGCCATTTATTCCCCGCTGAAAGGGTATCCCTACGAGTTCACCAGAAAGATTATAACTCCACCGATGATAGATACAGGTATGCACTTTTGTATTTCCCCGAGCCTCTCGACAGACAGCAGCTCCTCTATGGGCACACCTATTAACCATGGCCCGAATATTATATTCTGAATCTCTATTTACTATGACTGGTGTATCACCTACCCAAGTGGTTTTATAATCACCTGGGTTTGGGATCTCTGCCTCAAGGCATAAATAAGACCATGTTGAACCATAAAAAATATGTTTCTGCTCATTTTCATAAACGTCTTTGTCATGATAGAGCCAGTATGGAATTCGCGAATAATCCTTACGTTCCCAATCTACATTTATAGACATAACACACTATTCCAAAAAGATGTTTATTAAAACAAATTACTCGAGCAAGACTGCCAATGATTCTGGTTCCCAAAAAAGTTGTATTTTATCGCCTTCTTTAATTAATTTGGACTGCTCTTCCTGCTGTATATCAGCCGTTAAGGTCAGTCCCTCTTTTGTAACTGTCTCAAATCTAAACATACCGCCTAGGTACATTTTTTCTCTAACAACTCCTAAACAAGACGCTCCTTTAACCTCATTATCTGGCTTGGACAAGTTAATAGCCTCATAACGTAATGCCACTGATACCCTCTGGCCCTTAACTACTTTCATTTCACCCACACCCATAAAAACCAACCCACTACAATTTATCTCGAAATCCCCATCGTTTCCGACATTTGATACTTCCCCATCAAAAACATTTGTATGCCCAACGAAATTAGCAACGAACCTAGTTTTTGGTTTATCATAGATTTCTTCGGGCGTCCCGACTTGCAGTATCTCTCCCTGATCCATTACAGCTATCCTATCAGACATAGCCATAGCTTCACCTTGATCATGGGTAACAAATATAAATGTGTTACTCAAAGACTTGTGTAAGCGCCGAAGTTCATCTTGCATACTCAATCGTAATTGCAAATCAAGTGCTCCTAGAGGCTCATCAAGCAAAAGTACAGTTGGGTCATTTATCAGAGCTCTAGACATAGCAACACGTTGACGTTGCCCACCACTTAATTGATCAATCTTACGACTTCCATAATCTTCGAGCCGGACCAATTGCAAAGCTTTTGTCACTTTATCCCCGATAATACCTGCCTCAATTCCTTTCATTTTTAAACCAAAGGCTACATTATCCCAAACATTCATGTGAGGGAATAGGGCTAGATGTTGAAAAATCATATTAGTACTTCGCTCATAAGGCGGTAAACCGCTAGTATCCGAGCCTTCTATCAAAATAGAGCCATCGTCAGGAACCTCAAAGCCACCAATCATCCTAAGAAGTGTGGTTTTGCCGCACCCTGAAGGTCCAAGTAGGGAAAAAAATTCGCCTTTAAAAATATCTAACGAAACAGAATTTAGTGCGATCACACTACCAAAACTTTTGGACACCCCTTGGACTTCCACAGAAACATCTCTAGAACTCATAACAACCTACTGAAAATTAGCATTTGAATTATCAAATTGGGGTTCTACGATACCAATTTCGGTGAATCTGCAGCTGCATAAATATACAGCTGCAGATTTTCAACCTAAGCAGTCTTAATTACGTTCCAGGCTTCAACCCACTTATCAATACTAGCCGGCTGGTTAAGACCCACAAGCTTCAGTCCGCGATCTGAAATATCAAAACCAAGCTTTCGTTTTTCTTCGGCATTAAAGAGCGCAGCAACTTTTGCCGAGGTCGATGGATAATTGGTAGCCTCAGTAAGCGCTTTTCCAAATTCAGTCGACAACATTGCATTTATTACTGCCTCTGAGGAAGCAGCATTCGGAGAGTCTTTTGGTATAAAGCCCGACTGATTCCATGTTAGAAGACCATCTGTAGGCCAATTGTTGGTAACATTCATTCCCTTACCCTGCAGTATACGCCGCATAGCTATCCAACCATACATGGCCCATACTTCTCCAGAAGAAACTAAATTTAATGCTTCACCAAATTTTGTCCACATTGTACGTACATTTTTCTTACGGTCTATTAGATACGATGTAATATCCTTAAGGTCACTTTTGTCCATTGCAATGGGATTTGGGTGCCCGCGATGAAGTGCTGCAGCAAATATCATTCCATGAGCATCATCACGCCATGCTATTCGACCTTTATACTTATCATCAAACAAAACACCCCAAGATTGCGTTAATGGGTCTTTGGTAGGTATCTTATCAGCATTATAAACAACCGAGTCATATCCCCAAACGATTGGGATCATATACGTCTTGCCACCACGAGTAACAATATCCTTCTTAAAGAGTGGCATTAGATTAGCGGCATTAGGAATTTTACTCATATCCAGCGCATGCAAACGCTCATCTCCAGGATTTTTTCCTAGCGCGGGACCCTTCACAAATTGGGTTAGACTAATCATCAAATCATAATTTTTAGTCCCTCCTGGCGCCATCAATTTGGCTAAGGTATCTGTTGGTGAAGTATAGGGTGCATTTTCAATTTTAACTCCAGACATTCCCTCTGCAATTGGACGCCCAGACTTTGGCATAAATACGCCAGGCATTATTGCTACTACCTTTTTTGATTGCCCCAATGCTGAACCAATAGGAAAAGAGGTAGCCGCAACCCCACCTAAACCCAAAAGACTAGTATTTTTTAAAAATGTCCTCCGACCCGTTTTAATATTTTTAAATAGCTCTGAGCTATTATTATTCTTTTTCATTGTAATTACCTCCATGCATATTTAACTAACCTAAGTTTCTACAAATTTTTAATGTTATATAACATTACTACCAAGTCTATTTCGGTATTAAATAATTCACAAGCATCTCAATTATATTTTTTTCTACTATCAGATTAATTTACTTTTCGTCTCATATAAATAAAACCAATGAGAGATGTCAAAATTGAGATTAAAATAATTATTACAGCCATTGCTGGAAGCTGAGGAGCTAATTCATCAACAATTAGACCCCAAAACTGAACGGGTATTGTTCGTTGAAACCCAGTAACAAATATTGTTCTCACAAATTCATCAAATGATAGACTAAAAGAAAACAAGGCTGTAGCTATTATTCCTGGTCGAATTAGAGGAAATACAATCCGAGAAAATATAACCCAAGGTTTTGCACCTAAGTCCATAGCGGCTTCTTCTAGGGCCCTATCAAAACCATGAAGTCGGGGGTAGAGAGTTAAGAATGCAAATGGTAGAACCCAGTTTACATGGGCGACCAAAACTGTTGTCCAAAGTGAAGGACGTATTTCCGAAAAACCAAAAAATATTAATAATACTATACCTCCGATAATACCCGGAATTATTATGGGAACTAGGATAAGATAAAGCACAAGAGACTTACCCCAAAAATCGTGTCGGAAAGCCATAGATAACGAAAGAGCTAAAGTAGTCGCAATTACTGCAGAGAGGACCCCAACGCCAATGCTATTAGCTAAGGCCCTAATAAGCTCGGGACTTTCAAATACTACGTGGTACCATTTGATAGAAAAGCCCTCAAATGGAAATCCAACAATTTCAGATTTATTGAATGACAAAAAAACTAACATTAGCAACGGACCATAAAGAAAAAAATAAAACATCGCTGCATAGACCCACAGAGCCAGATTATATTGTCTTCCATATTTAATAGTCTTAAAATTATTGGCCATAACGTTAAGTTTCCTTACCCCCCGTGAATACATGCTGTACGCCGATCCATCGTGAACTAATAGCTAGAAGAATCATTACTATTAGTATCAAGGATATTGATAAAGCAGATCCAAATGCCCAGTTATTATTAGCTAAAAACTGGCTAGCGATAACATTTCCGTACATTATTCCTGAGGGACCTCCTAGTAGCTGTGGAGTTACAAAAGCTCCTACGGTTAGGAGAAAAACCATAATACAGCCCGACAAAACACCCGGCCAACTTAAAGGTAAAATAATCCTATAAAATACAGAAAATGGTTTTGCTCCTAAATCGGTAGCAGCTTCAACTAGAGCGCCATCAATTTTTTCCAAAGACAAATAAATTGGTAGGGTCATAAATAATGTGTAGACGTAGACTAAGCCAAGAAAAACTGAGCCCTCATTAAAAAGCAGCCAATCCAAAGGTGCATCAATAACTCCAAGCGACTGAAGAAAATTATTGATAGCACCGTTGCGACCTAAAATGGGTAACCATACGAATGCCCTAATAACGTAGCTTGTCCAAAATGGTAGAAAAATTAATAGAACAAAAAAGGCCTTTCTAAGCCCCTGAAGACGCGATAGCAAAAATGCTACTGGATAAGAGATTATCAGCGTCAGCATCGTAGTCATAAAAGCTATTCTTAATGTCTTTATTAGTTGATCACGGTACAGCTCCGTAAAGAATACCCTAGAAAAATTATCGAAAGAAAAATCAGGCTTTGTGCCAAATATACTTGAAGTCCAAAATGACATCATGAGCATAAAAAGTAGAGGCGCTAAACCAAATATCAGAAGCCACAAGACCCCAGGTGCTAGCAAAAATAGAGGTTTACCAATAGGTTTCACACCATCAAAACGACTTTTTGATAATTTCTTTTTACTCATAGTAGAATTTTCACTGACCTTCTTTTCGTAATTTTTTGGTAGCACCCTCATCCACTACCCAAAGCTCTGGGTCAATTACTACCCCATAATCTTTTTTTGCCATTTCCAAAGAGATATACCCTTGTTCTACGTCTGTAAGAACACGTTCTGGATCTCGCTCCAAAGGAGAGCCATATCCACCTCCACCGCTAATTATAAAACGAACCCTATCTCCAGGAGAAAGCAGCCTATAAACCCCGTGTTCAACAGATTCATTATTTACCCACATTCCACTACCTCTGCCATTACCGCCACCCATCCGCCCAAATACTGGAAACTCGCCATCTTCTGTCCTTCCACTCAGACGAACTGAGCTCGCAACATCACTAGCCTTTTCATTTCCTCCATCTAATATACAGAACCCCACCTCTTGACCAAGACCTCCCCTATTTCTGCCAGGGCCAGAAGAGTCTTGTAATAATTCTTTCTTAAAATAGTACATCCGTGCTTCATTTTCTGTTACTTCTATTGGAATGTTGCGAGTGTTATTAGGAAAACATAGGCATGAGTATCCATCATAAACGGAGCTTGCGCCGAAACCTCCGCTATGCTGAGCAATCGCCATAAATGACCTACCGTCAGACTGTTGACCATGCAAATAAACCTCATTTGCAGGAGATCCACCGTTGGAAGCCAAAACCCCTTCAGGCATCATCTTTTCCATAGCAGCAAAAACTATTTCGGGGTAAAGATGGGATATCATGGTCCTACCCCAAGTAGCTGCCGGAGGTCGCGAATTGACAATAGTGCCCTCTGGAGCAATTACTTTGATTGGTCGTAAACCACCGTCATTATTGGGCACCTCAGGGTCTAATGCTAATTTTATAGGATAAGAAGTATATGACCTTGTCATATTATAGGAACAATTTACTGCAGCACCAACTTCACCGGATGATCCAGAATAATCAATAGTAACCTCATCGCCCTCAATAGTAACAAGCGTCTTTATCTCAATTTTTTCATCACAACCTGGAATTTTTGGCAAAATTACATCATTACGGTAAGACCCATCTGGTAGCGCCATAATTTTTTTCCGAAGACTTGACTCAGTTCTATCAATTACCTCAGCCCCCAATTCCTCAAGACCATCCAGATCATATTCTTCCAAAAGTAGCTGAAGCCCCTTGGTACAGACATTGTTAGCAACCAGTTGTGCCCGAATATCTCCAAGAATTTTGTCTGGGACTCTTATATTAGCTCTCATAAACTCATAAATGGTTTCGTTTAAAACTCCACCATCAAACAATTTTAAAATCGGTATTTTTAACCCCTCTTCATACATGTCTTTTGACTCAAGAGTAGACATGCGCCCCCCCATGTCCAAATGGTGAACGATACAAAGCGAGTAACCTACTATTCGATCTCGATAGAATATTGGTGACGCGATAGAAACATCTATTAAATGTCCACTAGCTATCCACGGGTCGTTAGTGATTAGAGAATCGCCCGGTTTTAAAGTTTCTGGAGGATTGTGTTTTAAAAAATTTCTCATAACCTCTGGTACTATGCCCAAAAATCCAGCAGTGGTAACAGTAGAATGAGATAACATCTGGGCATTTACATCAAACAATGCGCAGCAAAAATCGTGATATTCCTTCACTGAGGGAGTGTAAGCGGTACGCATCAAGC
>PTLG01000040.1 GCA_002937995.1 Alphaproteobacteria bacterium MarineAlpha3_Bin7
CGCCATGATCACTTTTTAACTGATCCTACCCACGTCAGACCAATTCTACCCGATCAGTTCACCCTTTTTTCAAAGAGTGCAAATCTTGAATGGGCACAGCAGGGCTATGCAAATACTCCTCTTGGGGAATTTCTAGATGTTGACTTTGAGATAGCCGAGACGAATTGGATAGCCGATGAAAAATGGGTTGGTAAGATAAGAAAAGGAGAAATAGACGAAGGGGAATTAGCCAATCTTGCTATTCACCAGAACAATGTTGTTAGGGAAATAAAAATTACTTTAAAGGTATTAAAACCCAATTCAATTAGGTCTTAATCCAATTCGGCATGCTTTCGTAATTTAGTAAAGAAGATATGTCTAGTTTTTTTCTAATAATTTCAAAATTATTGTCCTTTACCATAACTTCAGCAATTAGCGGCCTACTATTATAAAATGATGACATTACAGCGCCATAGGCACCTGCAGAATTAATAGCTACTAGATCCCCTTCAGAAATATTGGTAAGTTTTATTCCAGTTGCAAAAATATCGCCTGTTTCACAAATCGGCCCAACAATATCAGCTAAGACTTTTGGAGACTTTGGTCCATTATTAGTTATGGGTATAATTTCGTGAATAGCCCCGTATAATGAAGGCCTTAGAAGATCATTCATAGCAGCATCCAATACAACAAACTGTTTTTCAATTCCGGGTTTAATACAAATAACTTGGGCAATTAATATTCCAGCGTTACCAACGATCCTGCGACCTGGTTCGAAAATTATATTACAGTCATAATTGCCAAAATATTTTGTAACCAGTTTGCTGTATTCCGAAATCTTGAGCACCAAGTCCTGAGAGTAGTCAATACCTAAGCCTCCACCTAAATCTATTGTTTCTATTTTGTGGTTCTCGGACATAAGGGTCGTAAGAAGTTCTTCTAGACGCTTAAAAGCTTCTTCAAATGGAGATAGAGATTGAAGTTGACTTCCAATATGTATTGCTAACCCTACCAGTTTAATATTTTTAAAGTTTTTATTTGCTACAAAGATTTCCCCGACATTCTCCCAATCTATCCCAAATTTATCCTCTTTTCTTCCGGTACTAATCTTATCATGACTTCCGGCCTCAACATCAGGATTGACTCGAATCCCCACTTTAGGGATTTTGTTATACTTTTCTGCAATTATATTTAATCTACTCAGTTCCGACAAAGACTCTGCATTAATTTGCAGGATGTCGCTCTCTATAGCCATTTCCAGTTCTTGATCTGTTTTTCCAACGCCAGAAAATACGATCTTTTGGGGTGAGACTCCACCCTTCAGAGCTCGCAGTAACTCGCCTCCTGAAACTACATCGGCTCCAGCCCCTAGGTTTGAGAGAGTGCGAATAACCGATAAGTTAGAATTTGCTTTTACAGAGTAACAAATCGTGGAATTGATTTTGGAAAAAGCATCAGAAAAATCCTTGTATTCAGATTCAATTTTTGTTGAAGAATAACAGTAAAATGGGGTGCCAATTTCTGATGCTATTTTTGAAATGGCAACACCTTCGATAAAGAGTTCACCATTTATATATTGGAAATATTTCATATCTATTTCAGCGTTGTCGCTTATTACATCTAATTTTCGCTATTATTTTCGAGGGTAACTTTTGGGGAAGCTATAGTCCTTGCCTTTGGGAGGAGATACTTCATTTTTTCTTCCGCAGCCCTGCAGAATTACCAAGCTTAATAAATAGGTTGCAACAACAAACATAACGCACTTTTTCATGTCTCAATCCAAGTATTGTTTTCTAGCAGTTTTACATGCTAACTTTACATTATTGGGAGCAGTGCCGCCAAAACTATTCTTTGAACTTACAGTAGTCTCTAGCGTCAACACTTGATAAACTTCTGCGGTAATAGCAGGCTCAATATCCTGCATCTGTTCCAATTCAAGTTGATCAAGAGCACAGCCTTGTTGCTCAGCAATTTTTACTAATTGACCAACTATAAAATGTGATTCCCGAAAAGGTTTACCAAGAGTTTGTGTTATCCAATCTGCTGCACTTATAGCAGTTGAATGACCTAAGCTTGCAGCCTCTCTCATAATATCTTTATTAAAACGAATCTCCCTCATCATTCCACTCATACAAACAATACATAATTCAATAGTATCAAATGAGTCAAATACTGGTTCTTTATCTTCCTGCATGTCTTTGCTGTATGTGAGGGGTAGGCCCTTCATCATAACTAACAAAGATGAAAGACAGCCTATTACCCGACCAGATTTGCCTCTAATTAGCTCTGCAGCATCAGGGTTCCTTTTTTGGGGTAGCATTGAGCTACCCGTAGAGTATTTTTCAGGCAATTGAACAAAATTAAAGGGAGAACTAGACCACAAGATAATTTCCTCAGAGAGTCGAGATAGATGAGTGCTGATAATTGCTAATAAACTAAGAAATTCTATCACAAAATCTCTATCTGAAACCGAGTCCATTGAATTTTTTGTAGGGGAAGTAAACCCTAATGCAGTTGATGTCATTTTCCGATCTATGGGGAACCCAGTGCCAGCAATTGCTCCCGCACCCAATGGACATTCATTCAGTCGTTTCCGGCAATCGGAAGATCTACTTCTGTCTCGACCCAGCATTTCTACGTAGGCCAGCAGGTGGTGCCCAAGAGTAACGGGT
Organism: Alphaproteobacteria bacterium MarineAlpha3_Bin7; assembly: GCA_002937995.1. Taxonomy (GTDB): domain Bacteria; phylum Pseudomonadota; class Alphaproteobacteria; order Rhodospirillales; family UBA2165. Next base: position 2,652 of record PTLG01000040.1, read on the forward strand.
TGGGCATTTTGGAGGTGAGTATAGCCAGGCATAATGGTTTCGGTATGTTTTTCAGCAATAGAGATAAGAGTTTCTTGAAAGTCTCTAAGCAAAATATCCATGTTCTCTAGGGCTTCTCTTATCCACAAACGAAAGTCTGTAGCTACTTGATCATTTCTTGACCTAGCAATGTGGAGGCGTCCAGCAGCTTCCCCGATTAACTCTTTCAACCTAGACTCTACATTCATATGAATATCCTCTAGTCTTTGAGAATAACCAAAGTTGCCAGTTTCAATTTCTTTCAAGATAGCCTTTAATCCCTTTTTTATAGACCTCCCATCCTTTTTTGAGATAATCCCTTTTTTAGCTAACATTTCAGAGTGTACTATTGACGCGGAGATATCGTGTTTATAAAGGCGTTTATCAAAATCGATTGATGAGTTAAGATTTAACATAGCCTTTGTTGGGTTCTGATCAAACCTCCCGCCCCAGATAACGTTCCGAGTATCTTTTTTGTTTTTTGTAGACTTTGATAAAAAACTATTTTTTTTTCTAGTCATTATTCATGATCTTCATAAGTAATATATTTTTGTTAACTGAATTACTATCAGGACTATTTTATAATTGCCCTTAAATTCATTTTAGATTAGTAATGCCGTTAAAGCGATATCAAATATATTTTTAGTTATATCCATTATCAAAATCAAACTGCCTTAGTTGCCAAAGACAGCCAATTTAGCTCCATTCTAGATAAACTATCTTTATAGGTATCAAATACATTCTGATGATAGTTGTTTATCCAAGTCTTCTCTTCTTCCGATAATTCGGAAACTTTTACAAGACTAAGATCTATAGGGGCTAATGTTAAGGTCTCGAATTCGAGCATTTTATTTTCTGAATTTTCAATTTCCTCTGCGATTTTTACCAAAACTAAATTTTCTATTCTTATACCATAGTCTCCGGCTTTGTAATAACCAGGCTCATTTGAAATAATCATACCTGGCTCTAATTTCACGGAACTATGGGTCTTAGATATTCTGTGCGGGCCTTCATGGACAGAAAGATAGTGGCCCACACCATGGCCAGTACCATGATCATAATCTAACCCGACCTTCCAAAGAGAGAGTCTAGCCAGCACATCCAGTTGGGACCCTGTCGTGTTTACGGGAAAACAAGCGGAAGCCAGGGATATATGCCCTCTAAGTACTCTAGTGAATCTATCTTTCATTTCTTCCGACGGCTCCCCAATCGCTACAGTTCGGGTTACATCGGTCGTCCCATCCAAGTATTGTCCCCCCGAGTCTACCAAGTAAAGGCTATTAAGCTGTAATTTCTTATCACTAGCCTTTGTGGCTCTGTAATGGATAATAGCACCATTGGCTCCCGAACCAGATATTGTAGGGAAGCTTGGACCCTTATAGTACTTTCCATTTTTTCTGAGGCTCTCAAGCTTTGCAGCAGCCGTAATTTCTGTAATCTTTCCTTTAGGGGCTTCTTTTGATAACCAATATAGAAAACGTGTCAGTGCTAATCCATCACGCTTGTGCGCAGAGTGAAAACCAGTTATTTCGGTAGTATTTTTACAAGCTTTTGGTAATTCGCAAGGGTCCTTGCTGGTAACAATTTTTGCTCCAGCCTTCTCTAAAATTGTTCTAACTAATTCTGGAGTACTATTGGGGTCAATTTCCACTACTTTAGAATTCTCTCCTAACTTTAATAACTCAGGTATAAAAGTTTTAATAGGTTTGAAAAGTATGTGGTCTGCTAGTTCTTTTCTAACAGACGGAATAATTTTCCTTACGTCTATAAATATTTCTAATTGAGAATTTTTATGAAGTAGTGCGTAGCTCATAACATAGGGGCTAAACGGTATGTCATTCCCGCGAATATTTGCTAGCCAAGAAATAGATGACGGGGCTACTAACACAAATACATCGCTCTCATTCTTCTTAAGGTTGTTTGCAACTCTTTTCCTTTTAGATTCGATAGCTTCACCGGCAAAAGTTTTATCTAGGATTTGAACAGGAGAGACTGGTGGTGGTGGTCGATCCTTCCAAATTCTATCTATAAGGTTATCTGGGGTGGAAATTAATTCGCAATTGTTTCGTTGCATTAGGCTACGAATGCGTTTTACCCAAGTAATTGTATGCAACCATGGATCAAAACCAATTTTCGTATTAGGTTTTAGGTTATTGTTAAACCAATTTTCCAAACTCACTTGAGATGAGTTGAATAGTGTATAATTATTTTGCGGTAGTTGTTTTTCAGCTTGGAGAATATATCTTCCATCAGTAAAGAAGAATGACTCATTGTGGAAAACCAATGCAATGCCAGCTGAGCCTGTAAAACCTGTAAGCCATTCTAATCGACGAGAGCTTTTTGCCAAATATTCCCCTTGGAATTCATCGGTCAGGGGAATTACGATTCCCTCTATATTTTCTTTTATCAATTCAGCCCGCAAAAGAGAAACTCTATTTTGATAGTCAGGGGGATTGTTTTCGGAATCCAATTCTTCAGATAGTCCTATATTAATTTTACTATTTAGATAATCAAATAAATCGGCCGATGGGTTCTCACTCACAAGTTTAAGCCAGGGGTCTATATGGTCAATTTCACCGATTGCAGAAGATAACATACCATCTATAAGCGCTGGTAATTCACTGGCTGATATGTTGGATTGACAACCAGATAATAAATATTCGATTTCTGTTTGTTCGTCTGAAACCATTTAACTTTTTGATTTTTCGTAAAAATGAATTCAAGTTATTAGTTGATCATGCTACTGTTTTTCTGATTTGCTCATACAATTATTAAAATACTCACCATGTTGCTTTCGAACGTCAAACCGAGCAAACGATACCTCAAGCGGGTGATCGCCTGTTCTACTAAAGGAGCTGTCATTAGCAATGTCGCGCTCCATTAGTATATTGGCCTTCTGTTTGCAGCTAGCAACATCGTTAGCTAGGAAGTCAGTTTGTTGGCGGGTGTAGCTATCATCTCCCAACATATAACAACCTGTTAAACAAAAAATGGTCATAAGAGTTAAGACTCTAATAGCCACGATACTTCGAATCCTCTCAATAAAAGTTTTCATTCTCTATTCCCACCTATACATTTTTGTTTAATGGTACTACTAGCAATTTGACGGGTAAAGTAAAGGTTATATAGAATTTTAGTAAAATTTAGTTAAGAATAATATTTAGCGCTGGCTTTGATTGGGTTGGTGCTAGTTGTGTGTTAAGAGTGTTAGTTAACTCAGATTGTTCGCTAGGAATATCTAATGCCCAAAAAGTTGAGAAAAATGGAGTCTTTTGAAAAAGTTAAGGTTAATCTTTTGGGAAGGATGATTGAACCGAAAAGAAAAGAGAACAAGGCTTTGTTGTGTGGGGATAGTGCGATTTCTTATGGTGCGCTTGATAAAAAGAGTTGTAGATATGGTAATGCACTTAAAAAAGTTGGGGTAAAAAATAGAGATCGTGTTTTGATGTTGGTAAGAGACATACCGGAATTTTTTTATTTCTACTTAGGGTTAATGAGAATAGGAGCTATTCCAGTAGCGCTAAATTACAGATTAACCTCTGCTGATATTGCTTTTATAATTAAAAATAGCGAATCAAATTTATTCATTTTGGAAGATTGTTTTAAGGAAATATTTTTAGATTCGATCAAATTATCTAATAGTAAAATAGACTCAATTATTTTTGATCCAGATGGGGAAAGTTCCAGTGGATTTAGTGATTTAGTAATAGATGCTGATGAGACCTTAGAAGTTTTGGTGCCATCTCTAGAAGATGAAGCCTTTTGGATGTATTCATCTGGCACTACTGGGAAACCAAAAGGAGTGATTCACTCTTATAGGACACTTTTGGCTTCTAAACATTATTTTGGTGAAGTGCTTAAAATAGGGCCAGGTGATAGAGTATATTCTACCTCAAAGCTATTTTTTGCTTTTTCCCTAGCCCACAGCTTTTTTTCATCTCTTACACTAGGGGCTACAGTAATATTGGATCCAGATTGGCCCGATCCAAAAAGCGTTAGCAAAAATATAGATCTGTTTCGACCTACAGTTGTACTTAGCGTACCTACTCTTTACAGAAATTTGATAAGGGGTGGATTCGCAGAGCATCCTAATTTTAAGATGGTTAAATATTATTTGAGTGCTGGCGAGAAAATGCCAGAGAATATACTTTCCAAATGGGAATTGCTGACTGGCTGTCCTGTTCTAGAGAGTATAGGAGCGACAGAAACATGCTTTTTATTTCTTTCAAATTTTCCCAATAAAAAACAAGCAGGTACGTGTGGGGTGCCCACACCAGGCACGAAAGCCAAAGTTTTAGATGAGGATGGTGTGGAAATTGTGGAGTCTAAGGATATTGGAACATTATGGGTAAAAATGGAATCTGTGGCATTGGGCTATTGGAGATTGGAGGAGAAAACTAAAGAAGTATTTAAGAATGGTTGGTACTGTACCAATGATATGTTTTGTATTAATGATGATGGAATGTTCGAACATCAGGGTAGGACAGACGATATGCTTAAAATCTCTGGACAATGGGTAAGTCCTTCAGAGATTGAGAAAAAGGTTCTGGAGGAGCCAGAGGTGCTAGAGGCAGCAGTAGTTGGTGTTCCAAATGAAGATGGGCTAATAAGGCTTGTATTGTTCGTTGTGGCTCCTCAAATTTCAGGTTCCAAGGAAGATTTTGAAAAAAAACTGATGGACCGGCTCTCTAGTGAGTTATCAATATATAAATGTCCTAGGAAGATTTTTTATAGAGAATCACTCCCTCAGACAGCGACAGGAAAATTGCAGAGATTTGAACTTAGAAAGATGGTGATGGAAAACCAGACTTTTTGAGGGGTTTTTGAAAATTATGAATGCATATAAAAAATAAAGTGGCTTAAGTTTATGTGGAAAAGGTATTTTATTGCGTATAAGCCGTTCCATGTTATTTCTCTTATATTTTTGATTATATTTTGTTTGTATAGTATTCTGTGGACAGCAATCTCCTCCAAAATTAAATCCGATCTTTTGAATACCATAAAAGAGAAAATAGGTGAGTCTGGAAAAATTGAGGTGGCCTCTATTGAGACATATGGGTTCCCAGGGAAATGGGGATTTGTTTTAAATAGTGTTAGGAGTTCTGGAACTGTCTCAGATTTTTTAAATAACGCATATGTTTGGAAATGGGATTCCAATGCGATTCTAGTAGAAATTAATCCTTTAAATTCTCAAGAATTAACCATAGTTTCCAAAGGTAAAAACAATTTATTGATATTTGAGTCTAAAGGCAGACAGCTTGTTAAAGTCACACTAGAGAATTTAGAGTCTCAGGTCAGCCAAATTACGAAAACAAATTATTCTTTAGACTTTCTACAAATTGAAAATTCACGAATTTATTTGTCCAATGGAAGTAAATTAGCCCAAATAAATAGAGCAAAATTAAGCATAACTGCTTCACAAGGTGAGCAAAAAAATTCTGTTCACTCTGAAGTTTTCTGTAATCTATCGATTAATAAACTCAAAGTTTTCCCGAAGCTTAACGTCCCGTTTGGAGATACAGTCACAGAGCTGAAGACAAAGTTACTGATTTCTGGAAATATTGTCCAACCTATAACTTTAAGTTCGGTTAGCAATTGGCGGAACGATGGTGGGACGGTCGAGCTAAAAGAATTTCAAATTAATTATGGGCCTGTGCTTGGAACAGCAAATGGTACTTTAGCTTTAGATAAAAATTTACAACCGCTAGTGGCATTGAGTCTCAGGATAAAAGGAGCTTCAAAGCTGATTCAACGTTTAGTAGAAATTGGTTTGGTACCCCCAGGAAATGGTTCTTTGCTTCAAATATTTATAAAACTTAAAGAGGGAAAGGGTGCAGGCTTAGAGTTGCCATTAACTCTTCAAGATGGGTTGCTGAATGTTCATCAGATTAGAGTAATGGATGTCCCCCTTATAATTTGGAGGTAAAGGAAAACAAATTTATACTTTAATTGAAATTGGATACTTATAAGGATTAGTCGTACATTTTTTCTTGTTTAGCCTGAATCACTTCTTTTCTAATTTTTCTAGTTTTAGAAAAGAAATCATGTATTAGATCGTACTCATCCCACCTAATTGCTCTCTGGAGTGCGGTTAGATCTTCATTAAAACGTTGCAATATTTCCAATACAGCCTCCTTATTTTTTATCATAATGTCCCCCCACATTGTCGGATCTGAGGCTGCTACTCTAGTAAAGTCTCGGAACCCACCCGCTGAATATTTAACAACTTCACTGACTAGTGATTTTTCGAGGTCCGTAGCTGTTCCAACTATGGTGTAGCTTATTAAGTGTGGTAGGTGGGATGTCATTGCCATTATTTGATCGTGGTGATTAGGATCCATGATTTCGACATTTGAGCCTGCGGCTTCCCAAAGCTTACAAATTTTTTCAACCGAGTCTTTGCTAGCAGTCTTGTCTGGTGTAATAACACACCATCGTCCTTCAAAAAGTTCTACAAACCCAGCTTCTGGCCCTGAGTATTCAGTGCCTGCAACTGGGTGAGCAGGCACTAGATTCACTCCAAGGAGTTTTTCTATTTCTATATCCTCAAACACACATCCTTTAACTGAACCAACATCTGTTAGGATACACCCGCGTTTTAGATTTGGTCCGATTTCACGCACGATTTTTTTATAAGTACCAAGTGGAGAACATAACATAACCATATCAGCATCGTTTACGGCTTCAGATAAATCAAGGGTCACACTATCAGCAATACCTAACTTCAATACTGAATCAATTGTTTTTTTACTTTTTGCCACAGCCACTAGGTGTCTCGCTATTTTGTCTCTTTTTATTACCCTAGCTATGGAAGATCCAATTAGTCCAATTCCAATAAGTGTGACTTTGTTGAATAGTGCGGGCATTGTTCTAGTTTAAAAACTCCGTAATAGAATTAATCACAGACTTCATTTCCTCTTCAGTGCCGATCGTAACTCTGAGAGCATCGGGCAACCCATAGCCTGCCAGGCGCCGTACTATTATTCCACACGATTTTAAGTGGGCGTCGGCTTTCTCAGCACTCTTATCATTATCCTTTTCATTTTTGCTATTAGGAAATCTAACTAGTACAAAATTTCCAAAGCTATCAGGAACTACTAGTCCAAGAGAACGTAATTTATCCTGTGTCCATTTAAGAAACCTATGGTTATGGTTTTGAGAGCTCTTAACGAATTCATCGTCTTGAATAGCGGCCAAACCTGCTGCTTGTGCTACAAAGGATACATTAAATGGGCTTCTAACTCTATTTAATATATCAGCAACTTCCTTTGGAAAATATCCCCAACCCAACCTTATCCCGCCCATTCCATATATTTTAGAGAAGGTTCTAAGCATAATTACATTATTATTTTGTTTAGCTAGTTCAATGCCAGGTGAATAATCTTTTTCTTGTACATATTCCGCATAGGCAGAGTCTATGATGAGTAGAACATTGCTCGGTATTTGTTGGTGTAAGCTTATTAATTGGGAGGCCTGTAAATAGGTTCCCGTTGGGTTGTTGGGGTTAGCTATAAACACCAACTTAGTTCTCTCCGTGATTGCATTCACAATGTTTGGTACACATGCTGTTATGTTATTCTCTGGAGCTGATATCGGAATTGCTCCCACTGTCTTAGCGTATATTGGGTACATTGCAAATCCATGGGCTGTATGAACTATCTCATCACCTGGGGCAGCGTATGTACGACAGAGAAGATTTATCAATTCATCAGAACCACAGCCACAAACTAGTCTCTCTAACTCAAGGCTATATTTTTGTGAAATAGCCTCTCTCAGCTCTTGACTATCGCCGTCTGGATAACGGTGACTGTCTTTTATAGAATTATTTATGGCTTTAATAGTTTTTTGGCTAGGTCCAAAAGCTCCCTCGTTCGAGGCAAGTTTTATAACCTTGTCAAAGCCTGAGATATCTGAATCGCCCCCAACATAGGGACTAATATTTTTTAAACCAGGAAGCGGAGATGGTGAAAACACTATTAAGATAACTCCTCATTTGCTATTTACACTTTTACATTAATTTCCAATTAATAGTAAACTATTAGACTCAGAGTGTTACTAGGGTCCGCCCATAAAATCAAAGAAAAGATTTGGTTTAAAAATTTTGATTTTAAAAAAAAAGAAAATAATAATAGAAAAGTAAACTAGGGATGGTTTTTAATATAGCACTGTTAAAAAAAGTTTTTTTAATTGGGAAGGTTTACAACATTATTAAATATTAGATTATGATAAAATCAGATGAATTTGAAACAAAGATGGAAGATTATAACAAACACGCCATTCTCGGTGTTAAACAACCACTTGTTTTGGAATGTGGTGTTAGTCTAAATAATTTTCCTGTTTACTATCAAACTTACGGATCGTTATCAGAAAAAAAAGATAACGCTATTCTGGTTTGTCATGCATTAAGCGGTGACCAGTTTTTAGCTGGGGTTAATCCAACTACTGGAAAGGTGGGTTGGTGGAACTTAGTCGTAGGACCAGATAAGGTGATAGATACAAATAGATATTTTGTTATTTGTACTAATATCTTGGGTGGCTGCATGGGTACCGTAGGTCCGAAGGAGGTAAACAGCGAAACTGGGGAAATTTGGGGCTCAAATTTTCCAATGATTACCATCCAAGATATGGTTAGGGCGCAGGCCTTATTAATTGATCACCTCGCTATAGATAAATTATTTTGTGTTATCGGCGGGTCGATGGGGGGTATGCAAGTATTAGAATGGGCTGCTACCTATCCAGAGAGAGTTCTTACTGCTGTACCTATTGCAGCTGCGGCTCAACATTCTGCGCAAAATATTGCCTTCCATGAGGTTGGGCGACAAGCAATTATGGCAGACCCCAATTGGTGTGGAGGTAACTATTATGCGTCTGATATATTTCCAGATAGGGGCTTAGCTATAGCAAGGATGGTAGCGCATATCACTTATCTATCTGAGCCCTCCCTTCAAACAAAATTTGGCCGGCGTCTGCAGGATAGAGAGAGTATCACTTTTGGATTTGACGCAGACTTTCAGGTAGAGAGTTATCTACGACATCAGGGTAGCACGTTTGTTGATCGTTTTGATGCTAATTCCTACCTATATATTACTCGAGCAATGGATTATTTTGATTTATCTGAACGCTTTGATGGTGGATTGGCGGAGGCCTTTCGAGGTTCAAAAACAAGGTTTTGTGTTATTTCCTTCTCTAGCGACTGGCTTTACCCAACCTCTGAGAGTCGGATGGTAGTACATGCCCTTAATTCCGTTGCAGCTAGTGTAAGTTTTGCAGAAATAAGGTCTGACAAGGGACATGACTCATTTTTGCTCGATGAACCAGAATTTTGGAGAGTATTAAGAGGGTTTTTATCTGGTTCAGCTGATTATTTTGGTTTAGACGAGTTTAGTTGAAAGGGTGTAGAGGAATAATGACTTTTACCCCAAATTATAACCTGCGCCCTGACTTATTGGCAGTTGCTGAAATGGTCAAAAGTAATACTAGGGTTTTAGATGTTGGATGTGGTGATGGCGCTTTACTTTACTATTTGCTAAAGAATAAGCATATCGATGGGCGTGGCATCGAACTCAGTATGGACGGAGTAAATGCCTGTGTGGCTCAAGGACTTTCCGTCGTTCAGGGTGATGCTGATACAGATCTATCATATTATCCTACAAAGGCTTTTGATTTTGTAATTCTTAGCCAGACTTTACAGGCGACACGTGCCCCAGTAGAAGTTTTAGAAAATCTAGTCAGAATCGGCAGGAGAGCAATAGTATCATTTCCAAATTTTGGATATTGGCGGGTAAGAGCATCCCTGGCTATCAAGGGTAAAATGCCACTGACCAAGTCCTTGCCTGACGAGTGGTACAACACCCCAAACATTCATTTTTGTACAATTAAAGATTTTGTTCTCCTGTGTAACAAAAGGAGTATTATTATAGAGAAGAAACTTGCACTAAAATCTAATAATTCGTTGGTGCCGCAGATTTATAGAAATTTTGGCGGAAATTTAATGGGTGAGCAAGCTATCTTCTTGATTCATAGAAATGAATAAGTAATTTAGCTAGTGACAATTGCATAAGACCGTTTTTGGCCACTAGCAAACACTCTATTTCCCCTGTATATCTGTTTTTCTGCTTCAATTGATATAATTCCTCCAAGATTGGGAAAAGTATTTCTACCAAACATCTCCCATCCTTTAGATAAGGAGTTCATACCCCTGACTTTAATTGGTGGCATATATAATGCAGTATTTCTTCCGATAGTGGTAAAGAGATTATCTTCTAGTAAGCGGACCAATTGGTTGGGAGAATAGGGGCGCCCAAAACCAAATGGATTACTGTCAAAGCGACACCATATTCCAAGTCTATTTGGCACAATAAAAAGTATTTTACCATTATCAGTTAAGATGCGCCAAAGTTCTCGAATCATTAAATTTGCTGACTCTGAGAATTCTAGCGCATGTACAACAATTATTCTGTCAATTGATAAATCTGGTAAGGGTATTTCATGGAATAAAGATATAAGCTCTTGATTGGCAGAATTTCCAGCAGCAAAATCAATCGATGGTATAGGTGGAAGTAGTGAAATTATATTATTTTGATTTTTATTATAAGTTTTAATGTAGGGACTCGAAAAACCAACTCCCAAAATTCTAGTGCTATTTAGATCTGTCCATCTTGTTGAAATTTCTTTAGTAATACATTCATGCACAGTCAGTCCTAGCTGTGAATTATAAAATTCTTGAATATTCATTTGATCAAAAATCATAAGACTTTCTCTATATTGCTATTACTAGGTTTTCGTGACAATGCTATGATATTTAAGCATTACAACAATTTATCTTTAATATTTAGTGACTTTTAACTAGATTGAACTATCGTAGTATCAAGTTTTAGTGAAATAACTAATTTATTAAATAATAAAGTTTCAAGTAAGAGTTTACTTCTTACTTATAATAAATAATAGGTTGTTTATATGACTGTGGGTGCTGAATCTATCGACCCCTCTTCTAGTGCTTCTAGGGAGGTTCCAAAGGAAGATGTTCTTGGAGGTGCAACTGGTAATAGTTTGCCAAATTTTGGTGAGCTAGCCAAAGATACTCTTTATGCGACAAATCTAGAAGAAAAGGAGTCCAGCCAGCAAAGCGAAAAATCAAGATATTCAAGAAACTTTATAGAGAGGACTGAGAAGGATCAATATTATTGGACTCCAGTAGTCCCTGTTTGGTCTCTTTCGTCCTTTGAGGCGCAGGCCTTTACTCAATCACAATATGGATTTTTAGAAATTTGCTTATCTGCAGAGAAGTGTAGTAATGCTTATTCAAAAGATCTATTGGATGTGCGATTGGATGAAAGTATGATTCTAGATCACGAAGGAGAGGTTTTTGGGGAAATAGGGATAGCGAACCCAATCGATATCAAAGTTTGATTTAGTTATTTAATCTCCCGAGCAATACGTACTCCTACCACATAGCTAAAAACCCTATCGTCATTGCGAGCCCTTGAGGCCGAGCGCGCTACCTTGGGTAAATAATACCACGCACCACCTTTAATTACTCTACTATTACAATTTTTAATTATGACTGGAGCCCCATCATTTCTTGCATTATTGTGATTGGGTGTCCAGCAATCTGATACTATTTCAAAGACATTTCCATGGGTGTCGTAGAGGCCCCAGTAATTAGGTCTAAATTGTCCTACGGGGGAAGTATTGATTCCGCTCCAAGGTGTCCCACAGTTCCGGCAATTCGCAGAGCCTAAAACCATATTGTTACCCCACCAATACTCGGTGTTTGTACCGGCTCTATTGCTATACTCCCACTCAGCTTCAGAAGGTAGCCTGTATATATTTTGTGTTTTTTTAGTAATCCAAACTAAATATTCTTTGATATCTTTATAATTTATATTGATTACTGGTCTTCGTCCCCGTCCCCAACCTCTATCCTCAGGTTTAGTGGAACAACCAAGCATTTTGTAGCATACATCCCACTCGTCAAAAGTTAGTTCATATTTACCTATAGCTATGAACTTTTTAATTGAGATTGGTGTTAGTGGTCTTTCCCTAACTTTTCCAGTATTTGAGCCCATAGCAAACTTCCCAGTTGGGATTGCAACCATTTCAGGGCAAACTGGGCAGTCACGGAATACTTGTCCAGCTTCAAAAGTTTCAGCACTACTAGAGAAAGAAGCAACAACAATTATTAATATTGCTAAAGGTGACTTTAAAAGAACACAGTTAAACAAAAATCTAATAATTTTTACCAGGGGTAATGTAACGATTTTGTTTAATAGTGGACAAATAGTCATTAATAGCAGACGTAGTTATCGTCGCTCTAATCAACCGCCCATGTGGATCCGCTTTGCAATATTTTATTGAAGTCGGCGTCAGATTTACCATCCATTTCGGCTTCTAACTGTTTTTTAACTTCATCATCATATGTAGGCCCTGGTTCGCAATACAATACACCTATGGCCGTAGGAAAATCTGGGGACTTTAGACTAGCTAGTAATTGAGCCATTAACTTATTGGTTTCATCATGAACCAGAACGTCATCTATAGTTTTACCATCCTTACCAATATCAATTACTTCCAATTTGAGTTTTTCTGGCAAAAAACTAAGACCTTTGTCGCTTTCTTTCCCAAAAATGAGAGGCTCTCCATGTCTACAAACTATCTGTTGATCATCAGCCACAGTTTTATCAGTAAAGTGTCCATAAACACCATCATTATAGACAATACAATTTTGAAAAACTTCTACAAAAGAAGCTCCTTTGTGATCTCTAGCTCTTTTGAAAACTTCTGGCAGGTGTTTCTGCTTAGTGTCTATACCCCGTGCGACAAATCGAGCCCCGCAGCCAAGTGCAAACTCTGTAGCAGAGGCAGGGTTATCTAAAGATCCCATAGGTGTTGAAGGGGAACGTGTTCCAACCTTGGATGTAGGTGAGTACTGACCTTTGGTAAGTCCGTAGATTTCATTATTAAATAATATATATTGGAGATCAATGTTACGGCGAAGGGCGTGAAACAAGTGATTTCCACCTATAGATAATGCATCTCCATCTCCAGAGATTACCCAGATGTCTAGATCCGGATTAGTTAATTTAGTGCCCGTGGCGATGGCTGCAGCTCTTCCATGTATAGTATGAAAACCATAGGTAGCCATGTAATAGGGAAAACGAGCGGCGCACCCAATCCCTGAGATAAACACTGTATTTTCGGGTTTAGCTTCTATCTCAGCCATAGTGTTTTGCATAGCTTTGACAATAGCATAATCGCCGCACCCAGGGCACCAACGCACCTCCTGGTCAGTAGCATAATCTTTAGCTTGTAATTTATCTTTTGGGGATTGTACGTTCATATTCTAGTTCTCCAGATGCTCATGTATAGCTAAATCGATTTCAGCAACTTTAAAAGGTTGGCCAGAGACTTTATTTATTCCGATGGCTGGAACAAGATACTCACTCTTTATCAGTGTTAGTAGTTGTCCAGTGTTCATTTCTGGCACGAGGATCTTATCAAAGCCTTTTAGTAAGTCACTCAAATTTTTAGGCAGGGGCCATATGTGTCTAAGATGTATATGAGACACACTTTGCTTATTTTCTATTGACTTCTGAACTGCCCTGTTAATCGGGCCGAATGTAGATCCCCAGCCAATTATAGCTAGTTTACCAGTATCACTTCCCAGTTCTACTTCTTGTTCTGGTATATCAAGGGAGATATTATCTATTTTATCTTTTCTTATATCTGTCATTTTTTGATGATTTTCTGGTTCATAGGAAATATTCCCAGACGAGTATGATTTTTCAATGCCACCTATTCGATGCTCTAAACCAGCAGTGCCTGGCACAGCCCAAGCCCGAGCTAAAGTTTTTTCATCTCTAAGAAAAGGATGAAAGTCATCTGTTTTGGAATGAAAATTTACTTTCATATCATTTATGTCATTTACATCTGGTATTAACCAAGGCTCAGATGCATTGGCCATAAAACCA
>PTLG01000041.1 GCA_002937995.1 Alphaproteobacteria bacterium MarineAlpha3_Bin7
GCCTTTTCTGACAGGTCTACTGTTACTGCGTTTATTTTTGGATTAGTTTCGTGAAGACGGCTTACACTAGCCTCAATAACCTCATAACAAGTATACTGTTTTTTTCTAATTGCAGTTGCTGTACCATCAATACCCAAACTCCAGATTTCCTGTGACATATTTTTTCCTATATTACTATCTATATAATGCTTTAGCCGTCTGAATAACCCGCAAGGATTTGCCTAGCTATTTTGGGATTTTCAAGGGCGGCCTCTCTTTGTTCACAAAAGGAAATAACATCTGCTTCGTTTCCCAATAGAAAATCTAAAACCCCAATCAAAAAGTTTCTATCAGTTAGAGAAGACTTCATTTGACTTGGAGTTACGCCAGACATAGCCAAGAATCGATCCAAAAGAACTTGATCAGCTAATATAAACTCGAGAATAACAAGAGCTAGTGCCTCTGCTTCCTGCTCATTTTTTACACCCACTTTTTCTACTGTCATTGAGCTATTTCATACTTGTTAGTTTTCTTCTTAACCTAAATTCCCGCAATCAAATAACTATAATCTAAAAAACATTTAGGTTTTATTCTAAAAATCTGACACCTCAGATAGCGGCAACGCAATCTACTTCGATCAAATATTCTTCGAAAGCTAAGCCTGCCACGATCACAAGTGTGTGCGCTGGCTTATGATCCCCAAGAATTTCTTTCCGAATCTCCCGCATGGCTTCAAGATTACTCCTATCTGTCAAATATGTGGTGATTTTTACTAAGTTTGTCAGTGTCATGTTGGCTTCTTTCAAAACTGATTCGATGTTTGCGTAAGTTTGGCGAATCTGACCCTCAAAACCCGGCAATATTTCTCCATGAGGAAGACCGCGACCAACTTGACCAGACATAAATAGAAGCGTTGAGCTGGCTTCAACCTGCACACCATGACTATAAGGTATAGAGCGGGTTGAGACGTTTTTTGGATCGAAAAATCGTGTTGGCATATTACCCCCCATTTAGTGTCGTGCTGGTTCTTCGAAAAACATAAAATATTGATATTGTATCGGAAAACAAAAGTGCGAGGAAGATATTTAAAATTAGACCTTTAGAGAAATAATAAAACTCAATTGGGGTCAAGAGGCAAACGACCGGCTATTTGTGGAGAATCTGGTGCGTAGCGATAACAGCGAAAAACAAAATTGCCTTCTGCATATGGAACATCTTTTCCATTAAAATATGGTGACACATAATCCCAGACTATTTCGCCGGCATTGGTAACCTCAAACAAACGTCCCCATTGCCCCTCACAAATTAGAGTATTTCCGTTAGCCAAACGCTCCATTCCACTTATAAAAGGGCTGTGGAATGTATATGGCGGCGATCCTTTATATTCCCAGACGACTTCTCTAGTCTTAGGATCAATTTCATGTATACGAGACCCAAAAGCTGGTCCATTATAAATACTATGAGCTCCATTCACAAAAACGAGAATATTACCATTGGCTAGCATTGTCGCATCATGTTGATGACCAAGAGCCATTTCAGTCATTGACCAGGAAAATGTCTTTGTCTGTCGGTCAATAATAGCAATCAGATGATTATTGCGGCAACTGATTAGGTAATCACCATTTTCTAAAGGTTGAACGGAATTTATGTGAGCAAACTCCCTCCGGGTATCAATATCACATAGGGGAAATTTTTCTATTTCAATATCCCTCGCAAAAATCCATTCCCAGACAAGATTGCCTTCGATATCAACCTCACGAACCACATCACCATACATACCTTTTTTATGTTCTGTATTTGGGCGCCCGCCCCGCACTCTAGACGCAGATTCCGGAGACATTAATTCCCAAGCGGCATATACAGTATTACCATTTTTTAAGCGGCGAAAATCGTGATTCTGAAAATGGTCTGTGTACTCCCACACTATACTACCATCCCAATCCATCTCAATGAGTTTGCCACCTTTGCCCGGAAGATCCACCGGTCCCTCTTTGGTTTTCTGTGCTGCCAACAAATTGCCATTAGGTAAAAGATACGCGTAATTACCAGGCATTGACGGCAATTTCCACTCGTGGACGACATCACCTTTCATATTGATTAAAAAAGTTGAAAGCTGCCCCAAAGGTGAAAATATAGTATAACCGGAAAAAGCTTTGTTTATATTATGGGATATTAGCCCAAGTTTATTGTGAAGCATTCTAAGCCTTCATTATCAGAACTATAATAAAATATAAATCATACCGAAGGATATAACCACCCTAGGATCATAATTGCCCAAGGATATTTATTAAAAATACAGCCAAAATTTGAAAAATATTAAACTCACTATTTGCCGTAAAAACGTAGATAAAACATTAGGGTATCTTCTTGATTGCAATTGGTTCTTTAGTTAATGATCGTTTATGCATAAAGTGCTAGACAGTTAACTTGTAGGAGGAAACTCGGAAAGGACTCTCAAAATGGTCAAACGGCTCCTTATCGAATGCGGTTGGATTGTCTCCATCGATCCAACTATAGGTGACCTAAAAGACGCACAAATACTGATTGAAAATGATAAAATAGCTGAAGTCGGTATAAATATTAATGTTCAACCCGATGAAGTTATAGACGCCTCAGATTTAATTGTGCTGCCAGGTTTAGTAAATGCCCACCTTCATACTTGGCAAACTGGCACCAAATCGATCGGGTCAGAGTGGATAAGCTCGGACTACCACAAGAACATGCATTCAAATTTAGCAACCCGTTTCACAGCAGACGATACATTTCTTGCCAACATCATGGGTGCACTTAACCAAATAGATAATGGCACAACCACTATTTTGGACTGGTGCCATAATCTACGCGATATTGAAATGGCAGAACGGGCAATCGATGGATTAGAACAGTCAGGAATCCGGGCAATATTCGCGCACGGCACAGCAAAACCTCCATCGGTTGAAGGTGAGGTGCCATACACCCACGTACCCCACCCCAGGGATCGGGTAGAGTATTTGCGTAAGAATCGACTCTCAAACGATAATAAATTGGTTACTCTCGCGATGGCTATTCTAGGACCTGATTTTGGTAGCTTTGATGTAGCAGTGCAAGATCTAGAACTTGCCAAAGACTTGGGTCTTCTCTCCACCGCTCATGTCTGGAACGGTTATAACAAAAATTTACCTAAGAATGAGCAAGTAAAAGACGCCTATATTAAACTCGGGGGAATGGGACTATTGGGACCCAGTCATAATCTCGTTCATGGCTGTTATCTGCCCGAAGATCAAATTCGTTATGTTCTAGATCAGGGCTGTTCCATAACATCAACGGTTATGTGTGAGATGCATGGCCATGGAGCATTTCCACTTATGCGGATAGTTCGAGATATGGGATCAATCCCATCAATAGCTACAGATACAAATACACTAGTTGCTGAGGATATGTTCGGAGAAATACGAGGAGCTCTATTCGCCCTGCGATTTCAAATTAACCAACAGGCACGTTCTCAAGGAAACTACCCGTTAAAAAATATGCCTGTAAACTCGAGGGAAGCACTTGAATGGGCTACTTTAGGAAATGCCAAAGCATTACTTTTAGATGATAAAATTGGCTCTCTCACTCCAGGTAAGAAAGCTGATATAATCATGCTGCGTGCTAATGATACAAATCTCTATCCTGTTCATGAGCCAGTTTTTGCAATAACTGATCTGGCTAATGGGTCAAACGTTGAAAACGTTATAATTGATGGTGAATTCCGAAAGCGTCACGGGAAAAGGCTTTACCCAAAAAAAAGTTATGAAAAATTGCGCAGAGATCTATTAGTTTCGGCAAATAGGTTAATGGAAGAGTCCAACTATCACCCTAGTGCGGCTTAAATTATAGCCTGTTTAATTAAGGCTTACCATTCCTACTATTACTAGCTAAGATCATTTTTTATTTAACTTCATCGGTTCCTGGGGTTGTCGACTCTATTCCAGATGCATTATTGAGTATTTTTGCTCCTATAAAAAGTGCTGCGATTAAAACAATAATCCCAGATAAACTCATTGCAAACTGGAGCCCTATATACTCTGCTAAAAAGCCAATTGCTAATGAACCGATAGCGGGTATACCAACGGATATAGCTAAAGCTATGCTAATAACCCGAGCTCTATACTCATCTGCAACTACATTTTGGATTAAAGTCATAATCGCTAAGTCAGTGGCAACAACAACCCCTCCTAAAACCGCCGAGATTAGAAGAACTTGAGGCCAATATGTACTGAAGACAAATAGAATTATAGTCACACCTCCCATTGCGGCTCCGTAAGTACATACTTTCGTAAGTCCATGAGTACGACCTCGTCTTGCAAAAAACAGAGCAACTAATAATGCTCCTACCCCTTTCGCCGCAAATAGGTTTCCGAGCCCTTGCTCATCAAGACTGAACAAACTTTCGGCAAAACCAGCCATCAAATTCTGGTATGATCTTAAGCAAAATGCAAAAAATAATGACAATCCCATGAGCAACAATAAATAACGACTTTGGCTCACATATTTAATACCACTTTTAAGGTCCTTTAATACGCCCAATACCAAACTGACTCCCTCCAGATTTTTGGATGGCATTGGTTTCACATTTACCCGGCTAACCCCAACAAGCATAAAACAGTTGGCAAATGCAAATGTAGCATACCCTAAAGCCGCACCAGCTGTAGGATCTGCGGCACTGTTACCAAAGGCTAAAAGGGACCCACCTATTATTGGTCCTGTAAAACTCGATGTATTATACGTGGTAGTATTCATTCCAATTGCGGCTGATATATCAGATCTCTTTACCATTTGAGGTATCAAGGCCTGACGTGATGGGAAGTCAAAAGCAAAGAATATTCCTTGTATAATCGTAAAAACAAGCATTAGTGTGGGCGTGAGGGTGGCAAAATAAATTACACCTGCAATGGTCGCAGCGAGAAGAATTCCGATAACCAGAGCCACTATAGCTGTGCGTCTTTGGCCAAAACGATCGGCAATGGCGCCCGCAATAGGCCCTATAAAAAATAAAGGAGCTAAATAAGCGAAACCTATTGCGCCCAACCAAGCGGGAGATTGGGTAAGATGGAATATCAGCCATTGAGAGGAAATTACGTAAATCCACACCCCATTAGATGAGAACAGATGCCCATACCAATAAACTCGATAATTACGAGAAGACAGTGCTCGCCCAATACCACCAAAGTACTGTTCCAATAATGTCTTGGAAATCATATAGAAAAGGTCATCCTCTAAAATTAAATTAGTAAATCAGAAATTTTTCACAAATTTTTAAAAATAGTTAATTTGATAGGCGCTTCTTTATTGTTCTTTGGGCCCAAAACAACAAGATTGCAGAAACCACAACGATATAGCCTAAATCCCACAGTAGGTGCAAACCCCAATCACCATTAAAAATTGAACGAACAATTCTCACCGGATGTAACAAAGGAAAAACTTCTGCCGCATTTAACCAAAACCCAGTTAGTCTCTCACTAATGGGGAAAAAAACATCTGAAAAGAGAAATAAAGGTGTGAGAAAGAGCGTGAAATAAAAACTAAAAAATTCAATGGTTGGCATATGAAGTGAAAAGGTTATGCCTATACTCGCAAAAAGAAGGCCTGTTAAGGGAATAACAAAAATGGCAAGGACCGCCATCATATTCGGCACTAAGCCAAAAAGACTGGCTACAATAAAAAAACCCCCTCCATAAATTGTTGCCCGGGTCACAGCCCATAACACCTCGCCAAAAAGGATATCTTCTGGTGTAACAGGTGTCGTAATAACTGCACTATATGTTTTTTCGTAAGCGAGACGAATATATACGTTATAGGTAACTTCAAAACTTGCCCCATTCATAGCAGCAACACAAACAAGACCTGGAGCTAAAAAAGCTACATAACTTAAACCGCCGATCTCGGAGATATAGGCACCAACACCTATTCCTATGGCTGTTAGATAAAAAACAGGCTCAAAAAAATTTGGTAATAGGTTAAGTTTCCAGGTTCGCCTATACATGCTCGCATTGCGATGCCACACTGATAATACATGGCGCACCGAAACACTCATTGACCCTCTCCCAGACGTAACCCTGTCACAGATAGAAAGACATCCTCCAAGTTTGCTGGACGAGAATAAACTGGGCGACGAGAACCACCGTCAAATTGATTGATAGCCTCCAAAACTCGTGTCGCGTCTTCCATAAAAACCATTAATCGATCTCCTGAACGAAGAGCCAAGGATTTCTCCTCTATATTTTCAAGTATTTTCATCTCTTCTGTTTCAGAACAATCAAATTCGGCTACTTCAGGCATTAATTCGGATTTGATTAGTTCCCTCGGATGCCCTTGTATCACAGATTCTCCATTCGCCATTATCATTACTTGATCACATAATCTCTCTGCCTCATCCATATAGTGAGTGGTTAATAGAACGGTCTTACCTTCGGCCTTTAACTGCCTAATTTTGGACCACAATACGTGCCTTACCGCTGGGTCTAGCCCTGTTGTTGGTTCATCGAGTATGAGTAATTCTGGGTTATTTAAAATAGCCATAGCAGCTGCCAACCTCCGCTTAAATCCACCTGATAAATTTCGAACCTTTACGTCAGCGTGAGAATTTAGCTCCATAAAATTTATAACCCAGTCGACCCTTTTAGATAGATCCAGTTTCGTAATGAGATGATATCTGCCAAAGGTTTCTAGATTCTGTCTGGGTGTCAACGCATCCGTCATAACATCTTCCTGTAACATCACCCCCAGTCTAGACCGAGTTTCTCTTGTATACTTGGTCACATCCCTACCAAATACTCTTATGTCTCCTGAATTCGGTGACGTCACCCCGTATACCATTTTTAGAGTGGTACTTTTTCCTGCTCCATTGGGCCCTAACAAACCGAAGCAAATACCAGCTGGTATCTCCATGCTCAAATTACTCACGGCGATCTTTCCAGAATAATCTTTAGATATATTTTGAACATCTACTACTGGATCTAAATTAACTTTATCAATCATTGACTTGAGAGCGCCCAAAAATGCTATTGGTGTGATCAGACATTGTCTAACTTTCTAATTTGCACTTGGCAACCGTATAAAAGTTTAAGCCCTCACTATCCGCGAATAAAATCATCCGTAAATCTCCTTCATCGCATCACTAACTAGAAGAACTATCTCTTTTTTTGTCTTTGCTGTACCATATACGTAACGATCTGGTCGAACCAAGACAGCTACACAACTTTTCTTTCTCATCCAATCATATATTTCCTCTGGGAAGTCAGACAAAATTCGAACATCTAATCTTTTAAAGTCTTGTTCTATCCTTTTAATATTATTTTGAGACAATCTAATTTTACTAAAAAGTGCCCATCGCAACCCTATGGTATCATCCATTAGCAGGCCAGATTCTAGCTGTGCCTGAGGAAAAATGCGCCCCTCCCAATCCTTCTCTCTTTTCCCAATACCGTTTCCTAGTACTGGTAGTAAGTTAGATATACGCTGTGGTCCCTTTATTGAATTTTTTGCTGGACCCAGTAGCAAATCCGTTCGGGTCCTATTAATTAACTTTCCCATATCAATAGTTAACTCAATGAACTTCCTAACATGGACTTCCCGCTCAGTTTGATAACTGTTTAATAGTGTGTCCCCAACATTTTTATTAATGATTTCATTCAGTTTCCAACTTAAATTACATGCATCTCTGACCCCAGCACACATTCCCTGGCCCATAAACGGAGGCGTTAAATGGGCAGCGTCACCCGCAATTAGTAATCTTTTTTTTCTCCATTGGGATGCTATTGAAGCGTGGAAGGTATAAACCACAGCTCGTTCCAGCTCTGCTTCACTAGGACCGATCCACCTGCTAAGTAGACTCCAAACATTTTTAGGTTCAACTATCTTATGAGGATCATCACCTGGATTAAGTCGGAACTCCCACCTTTTCCTTTTTTCTCCGAGATATACTTGTGTGGATGAACGCTCCGGATCACAGTAATGAAACGAGTCCTTAACTTTGTTTGATTCTGGTTTCTTTATTAAGAGATCAACGACTAACCAAGGTTCGTGAAAACCTAGATCAATATAATTGCCTCCTATCTTTGACCGGACAAATGATTTTGCTCCGTCACACCCCACCACATACTGTGACTTAAATATGATGTTTTTCGCCAGTGTGGCATCCTTAACTTCGACTTCTACACTGTTTTCATCTTGCTCCAAATTTACAACTGTAGACTCAAGTTGAATTGAAACATTGGTATATGTATTTAACCGCTGCCTTAAGAGATTTTCTAGATCAGGTTGATGAAACCTATAATTTAAAAACCAACCATTCGAGCTAATTTTCTTTGGTCTGTCCCAGGTAACAAGAATTTCGCCATCTGGCTTAACAAAATGAGCGTTCTCACCCACAGCGACGATATCATTTACTTCCTTACTTACACCAATATTTTGAAAAATCCTCATAACTTCGTCATCAAATGCGACTGCTCTAGGCAATTGATGACTTGCCGATTCTTTCTCAATTACTATTACTCCCACACCATAACTTCCTAAAAAATTGGCAAGCACGGCACCTATTGGACCGAGCCCTACAATAGTTACGTCATAGTTGGATTTATACTCTGTCACTGGCTGCTCACTACTTTTTTTTCAAAGTGAAGATCTCGTGGCTTCAGAGATTTCTTTGATACAACATATTTCCGTTACAATAAGTAGCCGCTATTGATCTTTCATCGGCGAGGATTATTTGCGCAAATAACAGGTCCTCAAGATTCTGAGCTCCCTGCAAACGGTTTTTTATAATTGGTGTAGACTCTAAGTCAATTACTACTAAATCTGCTTCATAACCTGGCACCAACTTTCCAATTTTATCATCCAAGTGAAGAGTTTTGGAACTTCCTAAAGTTGCCATGTAGAAAGCCTGTAAGGGTGATAAACTAAACCCTTTTAACTGAGCAATTTCGTATGCCCCCTTCATAACAGAGAAAGGCGATAGAGATGTTCCACCAGCGATATCCGATCCAAGAGCAATTGAGACCTTGGCGTCATACATTTTCTTTAATTCAAATAGGCCGCTTCCCATAAAAAGGTTAGAGGTTGGGCAGTGAACGATGCCCGTGCCGGTTGACGAAACAAGTTCAATATCTTCATCAGAAAAATAAATCCCGTGACCGTAAAGCGAGCGAGGACCCAGGAGATTAAAATTTTGGTAAACCTCTAAATAGGTTTTAGCCTCAGGAAAAAGTTTTTTAACCCACTCTATTTCTGCCACGTTCTCTGAAACATGCGATTGGACATAAACGTTATCTACTTCACTATAGAGTTGTCCGGCCATCTCCAGCTGTTCCGGAGAAGAGGTGGGCGCGAATCTAGGAGTAATCGCATATAGATTTCGTCCAATTTGATGCCATTTCTCTATCAATTCCTTAGAGTGGTTGTAGCCCGCCTGAGCAGTATCGCACACCCCTTCTGGAGCATTTCTATCCATAAGCACCTTACCTGCAATCATTCTAAGATCTCGTTTACTACTTTCTTCAAAAAAAGCATCTACAGAGTTTGGGTGACTCGTACAAAAAACGGAGGCTGTGGTAACCCCATTCTTAACAAGCTCATCTAGAAAAAAACTTGAAACGCTTGTGGCAAATTTTTTGTCACTAAAGCGCGATTCCTCTGGAAATGTATATTTTTTTAACCATTCCAATAATTGTTCACCGTAAGAGGCTATTATATTGATCTGAGGGTAATGTACGTGAGCATCTATAAACCCTGGACAAATAAGATAATCTCCATAGTCGGTTATCTGTGCTTCCTCTGGAATTCTAATATTTTCCCCTACAGCGCTAATATATCCCCCTTCGATTAGAACAACGCCACTCTCAAAATATGTATAGGAATTATCCTCGGAACGCCCAGGGTCTCTGTCGAAAGATAATATTCTCCCCTTTAAAGCGAGAGGAGCCAAACTGTCTTTTAAAGTAGACATTATTAAAAATTAATATGAGAAGATGTTTAGGTGGTGGCAGAGTAAACTAGCCACCACCTATGAAGTTCAGCTATTTAGCTGGATACTTGGAATCTACACCTTCAACATAAAAGTTCATTCCAAGCAACATACCGTCAGAGGCTCGCTCTCCGGCTTTTACGACAATCTTTCCAGCTTGATTCTTAATTGGTCCAGTAAAAGGATGAACACTTCCATCAATAATACCCTTTCTAGCCTTTTCCGCTATAGCTACTACATCAGCTGGTATGGACTTATTATATGGGGCCATGGTAACCATACCGGTCTTCAACCCAGTCCAGGTATCCTTAGATTTCCATGTGCCGTTCATAACATCCTTGGTACGCTGGACATAATAAGGTCCCCAATTATCAATTATTGCTGTTAATTGTGCTTTTGGACCGAAGGCCTTCATGTCTGACGCTTGTCCAAATGCAAGCTTACCTCGCTTTTCAGCAACCTGCATAGGCGCTGGAGAGTCAGTATGCTGCATAATAATATCCGCACCCTGATCAATTAAAGCTTTAGCTGCATCAGCTTCCTTACCGGGATCAAACCAGGTGTAAACCCAAATTATTTTGATCTTTACATTTGGATTTACAGACCGAGCAGCAATGATAGTTGCATTAATACCTCGAATAACCTCAGGTATAGGGAACGACGCCACATAACCTATAACATTGTTTTTAGTCATTTTTCCAGCTATTAGGCCAGCAACGTGACGACCTTCGTAGAAACGACCACTGTATGTAGACACATTTTTAGATCTTTTGTAACCAGTTGCATGCTCAAATTTTACATTGGGAAATTTCTTTGCAACCTTTAGTGTCGGATTCATATAACCAAAAGAAGTTGTAAATATTAGCTTATGCCCGCTAGACGCCAGCTTTGTTAGCACCCGCGCCGCATCTGCACTTTCGGGAACTTTTTCAACATATGTGGTTTTCACCTTGCTACCAAGTGACTTCTCTATAGCTATTCTCCCTTGGTCATGTTCATAAGTCCATCCGTGGTCTCCAGTAGGACCAATATAAATAAACCCTACTTTTAAGGGATCTGCTTTTACAGCTCCAAAAAATCCCATAGCAAGTATAACAAAACCAGCAATGGATAGGTTAAACAGGCTTTTCATTTGTTTCATATGATTCTCCTTATAAGTAATTTAACTTGAAGGTTGAAAATTCTTACCCAAACAGGCCGGGGCATTTAGCAGTGTTCGCGAACTATCACGAGAAATCAACACCAAAACAAAAATTGTCGCTAGGTATGGTAAACTTGACATTACCTGAGCAGGAATTTGGACATCAAATCCTTGTGCATGCATTTGAATAATAGTGATTCCTCCAAACAAGTAAGCACCCAAAAGAGCTCTACCAGGTTTCCAGGATGCAAATACAACCAATGCGAGTGCAATCCAACCACGACCTGCGGTCATATTTTCAACCCAGAACGGCGTATATGCAAGTGACAAATACGAACCCCCTAACCCTGCTAGGGCCCCACCAATTAGAATTACTATCATTCTAACAAATTTTACAGAATAACCAATAGAATAGGCGGCATCATGGTTTTCGCCGATAGCCCTAACAATTAGCCCCCAGCGTGTCCTGTATAAAAACCAGCTAACACCAAAAACACTCAAAATAGATAGATAAACTAAGATATCTTGTCCAAAAATTATAGGCCCTAGGAATGGTATATCTGTCAATAAAGTTATTTCTAGCTTCGGTAACCCTGGAAATGTTTTTCCCACATAAGAATGACCTATGAGTGAGCTTAAACCTAGTCCAAAAATAGTAAGTGCGAGCCCAGTAGCTACCTGATTAGCTAGTAGATTTAGGGTTAACAGTCCAAATATAAATGCCAAAAATGCTCCGGCTACTGCTCCACTAATAATGGCCAATGTAGCACTCTCAAAAGTTACCCCAACAGCAAAAGCTGCTATAGCCCCCACAACCATCATCCCTTCAATACCTAAGTTGAGGACCCCCGATTTTTCAACCAAAACTTCCCCAACAGCAGCAAATACAAGTGGTGTAGATGCTGTAATGATAGTTAATATTGCAGGTAAAACCCATTCCAGCATTAGCCCACAACTCCTTTTTTTGAAGACTCTTTATCTGGTGTTTCTCTAAGAGCACCAAACCGAATACGGTATCTTACAAAAAAATCGGTAGCTAATAGGAAAAATAACAACATCCCCTGGAATACTCCTGTTACAGCATTTGGAAGCTTCATCTCAATTTGAGCAGCATCGCCACCTAAATAAGTCAACGCCATTAACATTCCCGAAAAAATTATCCCAATAGGATGAAGGCGACCCAAAAAAGCGACAATAATAGCAGTAAAACCATACCCTGGCGAAATAATAGGAACTATCTGACCAATGGGGCCAGAAACTTCAATCATACCAGCCAAGCCTGCCGCACCGCCACTTATCAATAGTACTAACCAAGTGACATTCTTTTCCCTCACTCCAGAAAATCTGGCTGCCAAAGGTGCATCTCCTGCAACCTTGACTTGAAAACCAATAATGTGGCGGGACCACAAAATCCATGCAATGACAGCAAAAAATAAAGCTGCAATCCAGCCAGCGTGAAGGCGCGTTTCACTTATTAAAGTGGGCAATAACGCCGCATCGTGAAACAGACGGGACTCGGGAAAATTGTAGCCATCTGGAGCCCTCATGGGGCCTTGTATGAGATAACTTAATATCAGTTGGGCCACGTATACGAGCATCAAGCTTGTTAGTATTTCGTTTGTGTTGAACCTAACCCTTAAAAATGCTGGTATCGCTGCCCAAATAGCACCCCCAAATATCCCTGCTATAATCATTGCGGGCAGCAAAAATACGCTGTCAACATTATAAAATAATAGGGCTAAGCCACCACCTGTAAGCGCACCAATTGTCAATTGTCCTTCAGCCCCAATATTCCAGATATTTGATCTAAAACCAAATGATAGTCCAATCCCTATCAAAACTAATGGAGTAGCCTTGACAAAAAGCTCCGCCCAACCCGCAATACTGGTTACCGGACCTATAAAAAATGTGTAAACTGCTGTTATTGGGTCCACCCCAAGAATTGCAAATATCAACATTGAAAATAAACCTGTAAACAAAACAGCCACCAGTGGAGACAAAAAAACGACTGTTCTCGACTCAGACTGTCTGGGCTCAAACCTAATTTTCATCTGTTCCTCTAATTGAAAATTCGGACTTTTTAACCCCCCCCATCAAAAGACCTATTTCCTCTATAGTAATTTCGTTTACTGGATAAGCGGGCGATAACTTACCTTCATGAATAACTGCAATCCTATCAGATATTTCTAACAACTCTTCGAGGTCTTGAGATATAACCAACACGGCTGCTTCATTCTCCGTCAGATCTATCAGAGATTGCCGGATGCGGGCCGCTGATCCAGCATCAACTCCCCATGTAGGTTGTAAAACTATTAGAACTTTCGGATTTTGGAGAATTTCTCTGCCAAATATAAATTTCTGGAGATTTCCACCTGACAAAGCACTAGCAAAGGTATTAGGACCTGGTGTATGAACATTAAATTTTTTTATTACATGCTTACAAAATGCGATGGATGAAACTTTAGATACAAAGCCCCTTATTACTAAATCCATCGAATAGGCGGCTGATAGTACTGTATTTTCCCACAGAGACATATTGGGCACAGCGCCGTGGCCTAACCGTTCCTCGGGTACAAATGCCATGCCAACTTTTCTACGGTCATTAGTATTAAGATTGGTGACCTCCCTATCACCCAATAATATAATCCCTTCGTCACCAACGGGAACCTCACCTGATAAAACTTCTAACAATTCCGTCTGTCCATTTCCAGCGATGCCCGCAATACCTACAACTTCTCCTGTTTTAATATCCAAATCAATATTTGCCAAATCCACTCCGTGTTGATGGTGGGAGACCCTATTGATATTTCTTAGGGACAACTTGGTTGAACCAAATGACTTGTTTTCTCGCCTTTCAGGGGAAATGAAATCTTTACCCATCATCATTTCTGCCATGGAGCGTGTCGTTTCATCGTCGGGATTACACTCTGAAACCACTTTTCCATTTCGCATTATAGTTGCCTTGTGACAGAGGTCCTTAATCTCCTGTAACTTGTGACTAATATATAAAATGGAGATTCCCTCGTCAGATAAACGTCGTAATGTTTTAAATAATTCCTCTACCTCTTGAGGGGTAAGCACAGAAGTTGGTTCATCCATAATTAATAAACGTGGGTTTTGGAGCAGACATCTAACTACTTCTATGCGTTGTCGCTCACCAACAGAGAGTGTATAAACATAGCGACTAGGATCTAATGGCAAACCATACTGATTGGAGACCTGAATAATTTTGTCTGAAAGTCCTCCTGTTGCCAGCTCCTGAGAAATTCCAATAGCTATATTTTCCTCGACAGTAAGTGCATCAAAGAGAGAAAAGTGCTGAAAGACCATCCCAATTCCTGTTTTTCTTGCTTCACTTGGATTGGATATTTGAATCTCTTTATCCTCCCAAAACATGCGGCCACTATCTGCTCCATGTACCCCGTATATAAATTTGACGAGCGTACTTTTTCCTGCTCCATTTTCTCCTAAGAGAGCATGTATTTCTCCAGGCAAAACAGACATGTTGACACTATCATTAGCGATTATTCCGGGATAATGCTTTGTGATATTTTCTAACTTTAATCTTGTCCTGGTAACTTGCATCTAGTTCTTGCCACCCAACTTGGCACCTTCTATTGCATTAAGAATAGCTTCCGGCGTGGCTGGGGCATTCAAATTGAGCACAGCCCCTTCATCTAATAAACTTGCCACCGCATCCCGGATAGCCAACCATACAGATATCGCAAGCATCAAGGGAGGTTCACCCACTGCCTTTGACTTATATATTGTTGGGAACTTATTAGGTGCATTTTCCATTATATGTATATTGAAACTTGGGGGAACATCCCTACTCCCTGGAATTTTGTATGTAGACGGTCCATGAGTTAGAAGTCTGCCATCTTTGTCCCAAACTAGCTCTTCCATTGTCAACCATCCAAGACCTTGCACAAAAGCCCCCTCTATTTGGCCATAATCAACTGCTGGATTAAGGGAGTCACCGCAGTCCTGTATAATATCTGCACTAAGCACCCGAGCTTCTCCTGTGAGCGTGTCTACAACAACCTCTGAAACACACGCACCATAGGTAAAATAGTAAAATGGATTACCAGTCAATGTTTTAGGATCCCAATTTAATTCAGGTGTTTTATAAAAGCCCGCTGCAGATAATGAAACTCTTTGCAACCAGCTCATTTCTGCCAAATCGCAGAAGGTAATACTCTCGTTCCCAGCGTAAATCCTATTATCTCGAAATTCCACCATGTCTGTATCAACGTGAAAATGATTAGCAGCCACATTTACCATTCTCTCTTTTATTTCTTGGGCTGCATTAAATGCTGCCATTCCATTTAGATCTGAGCCTGCTGAAGCCGCTGTAGCAGAAGTATTGGGAACTTTATCTGTTCGGGTAGCAGAAATTTTTACATTATCAATATCAATCTGAAATACTGTGGCGATGACTTGTGCTACTTTAACAAACAACCCTTGCCCCATCTCAGTGCCGCCGTGATTTAGATGAACACTACCGTCTGTGTAAACATGAACTAAAGCACCAGCCTGATTTAAATGAGTGGCATTAAACGAGATGCCAAATTTTACAGGCATCATTGCCGTACCTTTCTTTAAGGTATGATGGCTTTGATTAAACTTTTCTATTTGCTTCTTTCTATCCTCATAATTGATATTTTTTAGGAGAGTAGTCGTTAGTTCATCAATTATATTATCTCTAATTACCTGGCTATAGGGCGTAATATTTCTATCACCTTTTCCATAATAATTTATACTTCTTATCTCTTCAGGAGTTTTTCCCAATTTCCTTGCTATGTGCTCAATAATTACTTCTATAATCAGCATACCCTGGGGGCCACCAAAACCTCTAAAGGCTGTATTAGAAACTGTATTGGTTTTACACGGAAAACCCGACAATTTTACATTTGGAAGATAGTAACAGTTGTCAGCATGACACAGAGCGCGACCCAAAACACCTGAACTTAAATCAGCAACATTGCCCGAGCGCATCGCCATAATGATATCAACTCCTTCAATGAGACCCTTATCATTGCAGCCTACCGTATACTCAAACTCAAAATCATGGCGCTTGCCTGTGATCACCATATCGTCATCCCGCCGAAGACGCATCTTCACGGGTTTGCCGGTCTTAAATGCACCTAGTGCGGCAGCGGCGGCAATAATAGTAGATTGACTTTCTTTTCCCCCAAAGGCGCCCCCCATTCTCCTCACTTCCACTGTTATATCATTCACAGGGACACCTAGTACATTAGCTACACCATGTTGAGCCTCTGTAGGATGCTGTGTCGAAGAATAAACCAACATATCCTTATCTTCCCCCGGCTGCACCAAAGCTATCTGCCCTTCTAAGT
>PTLG01000042.1 GCA_002937995.1 Alphaproteobacteria bacterium MarineAlpha3_Bin7
GAAAGTAGAAAAAGCAAAAAAACATGGGTGTGATTACGTAATTGACTATAGCGTCGAAGACTTCGCCGAAAAAACCAAGGAAATAACCTCTAATAAAGGTGTTCCTGTCGTTTATGATTCCGTGGGTAAGAATACATTTGAAGGTTCGCTAGATTCATTAGCCAACTTTGGCATTTTGGTTACTTATGGAAACGCTTCTGGGCCAATAGAACCCTTCTCCCCGTTAGAATTAATGAACCGAGGTTCTCTGTCCGTTAACAGGCCCACTCTTTTTAGTTATACCTCTGACCCCGAAGTGAGGGCCTCAGCTGCTAGGGACTTATTTGATGCTATTAGCGAAGGCCATCTGAAAATAGAAATAGGCCAGACCTTTCCTTTATACAAGGCGGCAGAGGCACACAGAGCTTTGGAAAACAGGGAAACCGTTGGCTCTACAATTTTGATTCCCTGAAACTGCATTAAGACACTGAAACAACAAACTTCAGGCCAGAAATTGGGTCCCTTCTGTTCGATGCCCAAATCAATCTGGCACCAACTCTATCGATAACAGGGGGTTTTATTGAGGTTAAAACAACTATTTGCTTTTTTGTTTGTTCTAATTCTACATCAAAATAGGTCTGTTTTTATGTGTTCATAGACTCAAAAAAATCATCGTTGTTCTTTGAATCTTTTAGTTTGTCTAATAAGAATTCCATAGAGTCTGTTATCCCCATAGGATTTAATATTCTCCTTAGAACCCACATTTTTGATAGGGTCCCTTTGTCAACTAACAGCTCCTCTTTCCTGGTGCCAGATTTAGTAATATCCATAGATGGCCAGGTTCTTTTATCGGTGAGTTTTCTGTCTAATATTATCTCAGAATTTCCCGTGCCCTTAAATTCTTCAAAAATAACCTCATCCATTCTAGATCCTGTGTCTATCAGGGCAGTAGAAATTATTGTTAATGACCCTCCCTCCTCAATATTGCGAGCGGCACCAAAGAAACGCTTGGGCCTTTGTAATGCATTAGCATCCACACCACCCGTCAACACTTTTCCAGAAGAAGGAACTACTGTATTGTATGCTCTAGCAAGCCTAGTTATCGAGTCCAACAAAATGACAACGTCTCGCTTGTGTTCAACAAGTCGTTTGGCTTTTTCTATTACCATCTCGGCAACTTGGACATGTCGAGATGCTGGTTCGTCAAAAGTTGAGCTAACCACCTCCCCCTTTACAGATCGATCCATGTCTGTAACTTCTTCTGGTCTTTCGTCAATTAACAGGACTATCAGATAACACTCTGGATGATTTTCAGCTACAGAGTGGGCTATGTTTTGAAGCATTACCGTCTTACCTGTTCTGGGCGGCGCAACAATTAGAGCCCGTTGACCTTTGCCTATAGGTGTGATCAGATCTAACACCCGACAGGTGGGGTCTTTGTTTTCTCCTTCGCACTCCATACTTATTCTCTGTTCTGGATATAGCGGCGTAAGATTGTCGAAATTTATTCTATGCCGGACCTCTTGTGGATCTCCAAAATTTATGTTTGTTATCTTCAGAAGTGCAAAGTACCTCTCCCCATCCTTGGGAGCTCTGATCTGGCCTTCAACAGTGTCTCCAGTTCTAAGCCCAAATTTTTTAACTTGACTGGGAGACACGTAAATATCGTCAGGTCCCGGCAAGTAATTCGCTTCTGGCGCCCTTAAAAAACCAAATCCATCTTGCAAAACTTCCAACACGCCCGTACCAAAAATTGCTACACCATTTTCTGCTTGCTGCTGCAAAATTGCAAAAAGCATGTCCTGCTTTCTTAAAGTGCTTGCATTTTCGATGTCCAAGCCCTCTGCAAATTTCAATAGATCTGGTGGCGACTTCTTTTTAAGTTCTTGTAGATTCATATCATTCTATTCATCTGTGTGGTTATATTAATTTTAGTTAGAGAATTATTATGGTTTTTGGAAGGATTAAAACAAGGCCATAGGCAACCCGATTTTCATCATATGTAACTAATTCTCGACCTAAAGTCAATTGGTTCGAACAAATCTTTGTTATTAGCCCAGGGGCTTAAAATGGCTTTACGACCACTAAAATGACGATGGCCACCATGATTGCCGCAGGAATTTCATTAAAGATCCTGAAAAAACCGCTTGTGCGATGGTTGTTACCATTCTCTAGCTCCTTTCTCCATTTCGCCATTAGACCATGGCAAAAATATAATGCCATTACTAAGACCAATTTGCACCATACCCAAAGCTCTAGCCAAAGAATTTTTGGTATAGCAGCCAAAAGAACGGCTCCTGAAAAAAAAACAACTACAGCAGACGGGTTCATAATAAACTTTAAAAGTTTGCGCTCCATTGTTACAAATGTATCCGCATTTTCTGACTTCACCGCCGACTCACAGTGGTAAACAAAAAGACGGGGCAAATAAAGCAACCCCGCCATCCAAGTAATAACAGAAATTATGTGTAACGCCTTTAACCAAACGACAACTATATAGCTAAGTTCTATCATAACCTTTCTAAACTATCCTACTTCAACTAATGGACACAATAAATGTTCTCGACTACAAAGTTTAGGGTCTAGTTCCGAGCAAACAGTCTGTTGCCCTTCAAAAGACTTTAAAATTAAGTCCCCAAGGCCACTGATAAAACTTGGATGAGTGCCCACCGCCGGGACCCTATAATAGCTTTTGATGCCAGATTGGTTCGCCAGTTCCTTATACTCAATATCTAATTCGACCAATGTTTCCGAATGTTCTGACACAAAAGCAATTGGCAACAGCACAACTTCCCTATGCTCTTTTCCAGCTTCTTCTAAAATACTATCAGTTGAAGGGCCGATCCATTCCAATGGTCCCACCCTACTTTGATAGCAAACAACCCAAGACTGTCTGGACAGCCCAGCTTTCTTCGCTATGGCTTGAGCTGAGGCTTCTATTTGATGTCGGTATGGATCCCCTTTTTTTATTATCTTTTTTGGTAATCCATGAGCAGAAAAAAGTACTAGAGCTTCTTCTGGTTTAGTACATTTTTCTAACTCCGTATTTAACAAACTAGTTTGGGCTTCTATCCACCCGTCGTTAAGAGGGTAACAGCAAACCGAGAAGGTTTTGGCTTTAAATTTTTTTTCTTCACAAACTTCTAGCCAATTTTTTAAGGAAGAGCCTGTTGTTGTTGAGGAGTGTTGGGGATAAAGTGGTAATAGCAAGACTTCTTCTGGTTTAAATTTTGCTAGTTGGTCAATAACACTTGGGCTCTGTGGATGCCAATATCTCATGGAAACCAATATTAAGATGTTATGACCTCTCTTCTTCAAATAGTTGGTTAAGGCCTCTTTCTGTAGCATAGTATTTTCTAAAATAGGGGATTTACCACCCATAAATTTATAAATTTCCTGCGCTGTTTTTTTCCGCCTTTGCGAAATAAATTTTGCTATAGGTTTCCTAAAGAAACCTGGCAAATCGATGATCGCTGGGTCATTAAACAAGTTAAACAGGAAAGGTTGAACACTTTCCATGTCACTAGGGCCCCCTAAATTAAAAAGAATAACTGCCCTCTTGCGCATTAGCTTTTTTTCCTGAGGATATTTATAACTCTTTCAATGTTACTTATCGGTGTCTTTGGAAGGACTCCATGTCCTAAATTGAATATAAACGGTCCATTACCCAAAATTTTATGAATTTTGCTTACCTGTTCATCTAATTGGCGCCCGCCGGCTAGTAATACCATGTTATCTAGGTTACCCTGGACCGTCACATTGGTTTGAATATTATCCCTAATCCACGTCAAAGGGACACCTGAATCAAATGACACGGCTGAAACTCCCGTTTCAGCATGGTATCTTAAATAGTTTACCCCAGCTCCTCTTGGGAAACCGATTATTGGAAAATCAGGATAAATTTCTCTAACATTTTTGATTATTTTACTAGTAGGGGTGATCACCCATTTATCAAACCCTTCGCTATCCAGAACTGAAGCCCAACTATCGAAAATCTGTATTACATCGCAGCCATATTTAATTTTCTGGACTAAATACCGCGAAATACTGATGATTAATAAATCAATTAATCTTTCGAATTCTTCTGGTGCGGTCTTGGCCCATATTCTAGTCCTTTCAAAATCCTTGCTACCACCTCCTTCAACCATGTAACAAGCTAGAGTCCAGGGAGCTCCTGAAAACCCTATCAATGTTTTATCGGATCGTAACTTAGCCCTCACCCCGGCTATCGCTTCAAAGACTGGTATCAGATTATCTTCTATTTTCTCTATATGAAGTTCATGGATATCCGATATTTTTCTTATTGGCATAAGTTTAGGTCCTTTGCCTTTTACAAAATCTACTTCTTGACCCAGAGCATCCGGTATAACGAGTATATCGCTAAATAAGATTGCTGCATCAAGATCGTACCGTTTAACAGGTTGTAAGGTAGCCTCTATAGCTAGTTCGGGTGAGTAACAAAATTCTAAAAATGTTTCAGTTTTTTTTCTAAGTTCTAAATATTCTGGCAAGTGTCTACCAGCTTGTCTCATTAACCAAATTGGTGGTGTTTCTTGGTGATAACCCCGTAGCGATTTTAGTAACTTTTTCATTAACTGCACCTAGTTATTAAGAAATGGAAACTTATCAGACTCTATACTACAATAATATATATATTGTTGTTGTTGTTGTTGGTTAGTAGAATGTTGGGGATTAAAAACTATACATATTTTACTAATATCATAAGAATAATTTTAATATATAAGTTAAAGGTTTAACAAATTTAATAACGTTGATAACTGTTTTTCTAAGTAAAAACAAAAACTTATAAGTAGTAAGATGTTTCAAGAGCTGAGGAGTTTTTGTGAATAGTTTTGTCTACAACTTTACCCCGTCTGTGGATTTTTAATACATAGGTGCATACTTCGATGGTGAAAATAACAAATATCGTGATAGATGTGGTCTTTTAAGGTTATTGAATACTTATTAAGATATTTTACATAGGTTATAAACTTGATATATGCCCAATAAACCAGAATTCAATATCCACTTAGTCTCTGATGCAACAGGTGAAACTGTTCAATCAGCGGCAAGAGCTTGCCTAGTTCAATTTGAGGAATCTATTCCAAGAGAGCATATTTGGACACTTGTAAGATCAGTATCGCAAATTGATGCGGTAGTATCAGGCATAGAGGAAAATCCTGGTCTCGTTCTTTATACTATAGTGGATAAAAAACTGATCACCGTTTTACAAAATGCCTGTCATAAACTTCAATTACCCTGTATATCAGTATTACAGCCCATTATGGGTGCTTTAGGTAATTACCTAAAAACTAAGGGTCTTTCAAAACCAGGACTACAGCACTCCCTAGATGCAGAGTATTTTGACAGAATAACAGCGCTAGATTATGCAATGAGCCACGATGATGGCCAGGGCATCCTAGAAATAGACAATGCAGATGTTGTTTTAGTTGGAGTATCAAGAACATCAAAAACCCCAACCTGTATTTATCTTGCTAATCGTGGGATAAAAGCAGCGAATATACCTATAGTTATTGATATAGAACCACCGATCGAACTGTTTTCCATCAAAGGCCCGCTGATAGTCGGTTTGAACAACACAGCTCGGAATTTAGAAGAAGTTAGAAGAAACAGACTTAAATCAATAAATGACTCTGACGATAGCCCGTATGTGGACCCTGAGTTAATTGCAAGAGAGGTAACATTCGCGCGAAGACTTTTCGCCAAACAATCTTGGCCAGTAGTTGATATGTCAAGGCGCTCAATAGAAGAGACAGCGGCAGAAATACTTAAACTGTTAGCAGCCTACAGAGAGGAAAAAAGTGTCCAACCAGCTTGAAAAATTCATTTTAGCGACAGCAAGTACTACTCGAGTTAAATTGCTTAATAATGCTGGGCTGGTTTTCGATGTTATCCCCGCTGATATAGATGAAGGAAAAATCAAGACTCTCTATAAAGACGAGACGGCCGACTTTGTGGCTCAGAAGTTGTCAGATAAAAAGGCGGAAGCGGTATCCGAAAAACACCCTGACAAGTTAGTAATCGCCGCTGACCAGGTGCTAGTGTGTGAAGACCAGCTTTATAGCAAACCGAGTTCTCTGAGCGAAGTAAAAACACAGCTTTACAAGCTTCAGGGGAAGCCCCATAAATTAATATCTGCCGTCTCGGCTGCTAAGTTGGGTAAAAGCTTTTGGCGTCAAAGTGATGCAGCTAGATTGGTTATGCGGGTGTTGTCGGATAACTTTATTGATAATTATATCGAACAAGGTGGGGAAGACTTACTGGGTAGTGTAGGTGGATATAAGATAGAAGGGCCTGGAGTGCTATTGTTCGATGAAGTAGAAGGTAGTTTTTTCACTATTTTGGGAGTCCCACTTTTACATTTACTAGCATTCTTTAGGGAGCAAAAAATACTTTTACTATGATAGTAAACCAAAAAACTCTTAAAGTTTGTATAATAGGTTATCCAGTCTCGCATTCATTATCTCCGTTATTGCACAACTACTGGCTTAAAAAATACAAGATATCTGGTGAATACGTCTCCTCTGAAGTAAAGCCTGACGAAATAGAGGCACACTTGCTCAATTTGCCAACACATGGATTTATAGGCGCAAATATTACGATACCTCATAAGCGAGCGGCTATAAAAGTCTGTTCCGAAATTAGCGATACGGCGAGAAAAGTTGGGGCAGTAAACACCTTAATTACTTCACCAGGTGGCAAGCTTATAGGTGATAACACTGATCCCTACGGATTCATTAAAAATTTAAAGAAAGCTAATAAAAAGTGGAATCCTAGACAAACCAAAGCCCTGGTTTTGGGTGCAGGTGGTGCTAGTCGGAGTGTGTGTTATGGACTTCTGAAGGAGGGAGTACGGGAGATATATATTTTAAATAGAAATCGTACGGATGCTGAAAATTTAAAAACTGAAATCAATGACTCACTAATTGTAAAATCCTGGAAAGACAGAAATTTACTACTAAGTTGGGCCACCTTGGTCGTTAATACTACCAGTTTAGGGATGACAGGAATGCAGGATTTAAAAATTTCACTAGAAAATTTGTCCGAGAAAGCAATTGTTTACGATATAGTTTATACGCCGTTGAACACCAGTTTTTTAAACGCTGCAAGGCAACGCGGTAATCTTACTATAAATGGATTGGGTATGTTTCTTTATCAAGCTGCTAAAAGTTTCAGCCTGTGGTTTGGAGTAGAACCTGACGTGGATGAAAGAGCGCAGCAAATACTCTTAGAGAGGGGAATCTAAACGGATGTTTGTTTTGGGACTAACAGGGTCAATAGGAATGGGCAAGACTACGGCAGCTAACTATTTTCGTATTCTTAGAGTACCTGTATATAATTCCGATATAGCTGTCCATAGTCTATTAGAGCCAGGGGGCGAGGCTGTAACCAGGGTAGCACAAAAGTTTGGTGGTGTTTTAAAAGGTAATCGAATAGACAGAAATGCCTTGGGCAAACAAGTTTTCAATAATCAAGACAAACTCGATTTGCTAGAAAACATACTGCATCCCCTCGTTAGGCTTAAACAAAAACGTTTTTTGGTCAAATCTGCAATTAGAAAAGAGAACTTGGTGGTGCTCGAGGTTCCATTGTTATTTGAGACGGATGGGGACAAGCTCTGCAATGCTGTTGCAGTTGTTTCAGCACCAAACTTTATCCAGGAACATAGGGTAATGTCGCGCAAAGGTATGACTAAAAAAAAATTTAATGGAATTAAGAGAAGGCAAATGCCAGACACAGAGAAGGTTAGATTGGGAGATTTTGTTATACCAACCGGTTTAGGAAAACGCTCAACATATAGAACAATATTGGGTATACTTGATGAGATAGGTTTTCCTAAAAGGTAAAAATTGTATTTTTGGGATATGTGAGTATTGTGAACATGAGGGAAGTAGTTTTAGATACAGAGACCACAGGTCTAAACCCAGACGATGGCGATAGAATCGTTGAAATAGGTTGTGTGGAACTACTAAACCATCTTCCAACAGGTGAGGAGTTTCATACGTATATAAATCCTGGCATGACTATGCCCGAATCGGCGTTTAAAATACACGGGCTCTCGGACGAATTTTTGCGAGACAAACCAGGAATAAGTGACGTTTTGGACGCTTTTTTAGATTTTTTGGGCAGCTCAACTTTAGTAATTCACAACGCAGAATTTGATTTAAAATTTCTAAGACGGGAAATTAATCTGGTAGGCGGCAGCAGAGAGTTAAAAAACCAGGTGGTTGATACTTTATCTGAGGCACGCAACAAATTTCCAGGTGCCCAGGCTAGTCTGGACGCTTTGTGCAGAAGATTTAAGATAGACAACACGGATAGAGAACTGCATGGAGCTTTAAAGGATGCGAGAATATTATCCAAAGTTTATTTTGAATTGTTAGGCGGCTCTCAAACTGATCTAAAGCTCATAAACGACGTTACCCACGTTACACCATCCAAGAAAAACAATAGGGTTGAAAGAGTTTATGACATCACCACAGAGGAAAAGAGAGAACACGAAAAATTTTTAGAAAAAATCAAAAACCCCATATGGTTAAATTAAATTTCATCTGATTTATAATCAATATTTTCCTGCGCATTTGCTTGTGGATGTCTTTGTTGGTAAAGGCTGGCAAAATCTAGAGGGTTCAATAACAAAGGTGCAAATCCAGCGTCCCCGGTTAGATCAGATACTACCCGTCTAAGGTAGGGGAAAAGTATAGTCGGGCAGTCAATTAGTAACGCTGGTTCAAGATATTCCTGCTGAACATTAAGAGTAAAAAGCCCACAATATTGAACCTCGCACAAATAAACAATATCTTCTCCAATTTTTGCATCAGCGTTAACCGAAAGGTTGACTTCATAGAAATTTTCACCCTGGGAGTTTGCTTGAACATCTATATTTACGGATATTTCTGGAGGGGTTTGCTGTAAGATAGAGAGTATGCCAGGTGTTTTAGGTGCTTCAAATGACAAATCCTTGATATATTGTCCATTAATAACTAACGGTGGCATTTCTGTTTCGCCAGTTTCTTCAGGTGTGGGAGGCGTAAAACGCTCCGAAGGCACCTCAGGTTTCTCTTTTTTGGCCATGGCTCTCTCCTAATAATCAAAAAAATCCAAACAAATATAAAATAGTTCTTGTAAGAAAAACTAACCTTTCTTTTTGGCGTCTTCCGCCCTCTCAGAAAGATTAACATATTCTCCCTCTATTATAGTGTTTTTTGATTTCTCCTGCAAAAACTCAGAGTCGAAGCGGCTAACCCTTGTTTTAGGAAAACTGGAAAAAAGAAATCTATATACCGATCTAATATACGAGGCCAAAAAAGTTATTGGAAGGAGCAAAAAAGATAAGGCCCCTAGTAGATCAGACAAATATCCAGGTATTAATAAGCCTAAGCCTAGTAAAATTAAACAACCCTCTCTCTGTCTAAGGCGGAACTGAACCAAGTCTAGTATTCTAGGGTCTGCTATGGTGTTTAGGACGCTACGCAAAACTAGAAAACCTAAAAGCCCCGAAAAAAAAATGGAAGACAGCGATGTTAAATATCCTGTATACTCACTAACACTTATAAAAATGTATATCTCAAGTATAGGGAGACAAAAGAGTAAAATTGTGGCTAGGCAACCCATTGTTCAAGTCCAGAGCGTAAATAATTTTGTTTTATGTTTTTTATTACCTTATAATTAGAGACTTGTGGATATCCTATAATAGGCTACTTATAAGTAACAACAGTTTCGATAAAGTTAAATTAAAGTCCAATTTCGTGTGTTAGTATATATGTTACATCTAACTTTTATATAGTAAGCTAGACAGGAAGGTTTAATGGGAGATTACGGTTTCATAGATATTGTACTTTTTGCTATGATTGCCGCGTTTTTGATTCTTCGGCTCAGGAGTGTTTTGGGGAAACATAGAAATTCAGGCGAAGGTAAGTCCAATCTTGGGCTTCATACTTTGACACAATCACACAAGACAGATAAGCAACCTGCGGAGGGCGACAGTAAGGAAGAAAGCAAAATAGAGTCGCAAAACTCCGAGAAGGATAACGATGGAGTGGACCTGACTGAAATACAAGGGGCAATACCAGGTTTTGAAAAAGGAGAATTTTTAGCTGGGGTTAGAGCGGCGTTTGAAATAATAGTGAATTCATTTTCAAGTGGAGATAAGGAAAAACTTGCTGGATTGTTGAGCGACGAAGTCTTTAATAATTTTTCTAGCGCAATCACTGATAGAGAAAGGCAGGGGCATGTCTCAGAAAGCTCTTTAATTAGAATAATTGACACGGTTCTATTGGAAGCCAACATATCTGATGGTTCAGTACTTTTAACCGTGAAAATACTATCAGAACAAATTAACGCCACAAAAGGTGAGGAGGGAGAAGTTGTTGATGGAAACCCAGACTTAGTTTTGGAGGTGGCTGACATATGGACCTTTTCCAAAGAAATCGAATCTCCAGATCCAAATTGGAGGCTGGTAGCTACACGAAGTCTTGACTAGCAAACTTTTTGTCTCATTAAGTGTTTTATTTTGTCTCGTTCTAGCAGGCTGTTCCCAATTCGTTGGTTTCCCATTGGAAAAGTCAGAAGAGGGCAAGGCAAATTCTAATAAAGTGGTTTTAGCAAACTACTCTGACCTTGATGGGTGGTCAGAGGATAAAGTATCTCAAGCTCTGCCAGCTTTTCTAAAATCTTGTACAAAAATCGCCAAAAGAGAAAACTCTAAGCCATTTGCAGCAAAAAATAGAAATTTACTTGGCTTGGAAGTAGGTAGAATGGGACATTGGCAATACTTATGTAAGATAGCTAAAACACTAGACCACAGAGCCTCAAAAGAGGCTGTTAGGCAATATTTTGAAAAATATTTTAAGCCCTATAAGCTAGTTTCAGTAGCAGGTGGTTTGGTAACAGGTTATTACGAACCAACCTTAAGAGGATCTTGGGCGAAAACCAAACGATTTTATGTTCCACTATATAAAAAACCAAAGGACCTAATATCAGTAAATTTGGGAAAATTTGTGCCGGAATTAGCCACAAAAACAATTCACGGGAGAGTAGAAAATCAACAATTAGTTCCATATTGGTCCCGAGAGGAAATTTACAACGGCATGCTGGGTAACAGGGGATTAGATCTTTTATGGGTAGATAGCTTGGTAGACGCCTTTTTCCTTCAAATACAGGGGTCTGGAGTTGTTCTTCTTCCTGGTGGCGAAAGGGTTAGAGTCGGTTACGCAGGCAAAAATGGACTGCCCTATTTTGCTATAGGAAGGGATCTTATTAAGTCAGGGGCCATATCGAAGCAGAGGATGTCAATGGAGTCTATTAAGGAATGGTTAGCTAAGAATCCAAAAAAAGGGTTAGAGCTTATGAAAAAAAATAAATCCTTTATTTTTTTTCGTCTCTTGAAGGGAGCTGGGCCATTGGGGGCCCAAGGAGTAGAGTTAACACCAGGGCGAAGTATAGCAGTGGACCGCAATTTTATACCTTTGGGAGTTCCAGTTTGGCTAGATACCATCCATCCCTTAAAAGGTAATAAGCCATTGAGAAGGTTGGTTGTCGCACAGGATACAGGAGGGGCCATACGTGGCCCTGCAAGAGCAGATTTTTTTTGGGGAGCGGGGTCTCAAGCGGGAAAAAAAGCGGGATTTATGAAAAATATTGGCACAATGCATCTCCTATTGCCTAGGTTTCATAACTAGAAACAGCAGTCTTTTGATTGATTAGCACTTCATACTTTTGTCCTAAGTTTTGTTGACTGCCTCTAACACCACCTTCTTAACTTTGGCAATTTCGTCCGGCGCTCTAAGTTTTTCGTTGTTTCGATCTTTAACATAGAAGTTGTCAACAGCTTCAACACCAAAAGTTGTCACATGAGCACTTGATATTTTCAGGTTTAAAGAAGTTAGTGCGGAAGTTATGTCATATAACAAGCCAACTCTATCATGACCCGTAACCTCAATTATTGTATCCTCACTGCTGGTATTGTTGTCTAAGATAACTCGAGAGGTAACAGAAAACGCTTCTTTCCTCTTTGATCTTCTTTTCTTTTTGATTTTGGCCACATCATCATTTAGGTTTGTGTTTTCTAATAAAACCTCTTCGATTTTATAGATTATACTCTTGACAACTTTTTTGTTGGTCACAGCCTTATCGTTCCCATCAAGAAAGGATAGGCTGTCTATAACTTTACCATTTCCCAGTGTAATTATTTTAGCGTCAACAACATTTACACCATATAGGGCAAGGACACTGGCAATTTTACTAAATAAGCCAATTTTATCAGGTGCAATAACGGTGATTTCTGAATATTCAAACTCATCGTTTATACTATGTTCAATATGAACAAGGTTGTTTTTGAGGAGTGATCTTCGAATTGCTTCAAAGTGTCTGAGGTGAGTCTCGTGATCATATTTCAGCCAATATTTAGGTGGGCAGGTTGTGATGTGTGTTTCAACCGCTTCCTTTGGCCAGCTCTTGAGTTTAGAAACCAAAATGTCTTTAGCATGTTGAACTCTAAAACCCGTATTTTCTTCAAGCATATCCCCGGAAAGGTGCTCTAGCGTCTTAGTATATAAACTCCTAAGAAGCCTAGACTTCCAACTTGTCCAAGTTTTTGGCCCCACGGCTTTGATGTCGGCACAAGTGAGGACGGTCAAAAGCTTAAGCCTTTCAACGGTTTTAACGATTGATGCAAAAAATTTGATAGTATCTGGGTCTTCCAAATCTCTTTTGAATGCTGTGTTACTCATTGTTAAATGTTCTCTGACTAACCAGGCAACCGTATCAGTTTCTTCTTCACTTAGGCCGAAACGAGGGCACAATGTTATCGCTAATTCAGAACCAAGAAAGGAATGGTCCCCTTGTTGACCTTTAGCTATATCGTGAAGGAAAACGGCAAAATATAAGGCATTGCGAGATTGCAACTCATTCATAGCTCTTGTTACATTAGGCATATCATTTTTGTATGCACCAGACTCAATATTTGATAAGATGCCAATAGCCCGGATAGTATGCTCATCTACAGTATAAGAGTGGTACATGCTGAATTCCATCTGTGCGACTATTTTACCAAATTCTAATACAAATTTCCCAAATACCCCTGACTCGTTTAACCGTCTTAGGGTGGTTTCCGGGTCTGTTGGTGAGGTTAGCATTTCAAGAAACAACTGATTTGCCACTTGGTTTTTTCTTAGGACGTCATCAATCAGACCCAAGTTGCTAGAAATTAATCTTAAGGCATATGGATGAATATCCAGCAACTCCTTTTGGGCAACGGAGAAAACCTTTAGTATAAGAACAGGGTTTCTCTCCAAATGGGCTTGATCTATTATTGAAACTCTGCCCCTATCGTTTAACAACCCTGGCTCTTTAAAGTTTTTAGAGCTTAATCTCAACATTTCGAAAAGAGGCTTCTTTTTCTGCTGTTCTTCCAACAAGGCACAAAGAATTCGAGTTAAATCACCCACATCTTTAGCTACAAGAAAGTAATCCTTCATGAAACTCTCGACACCACTAGCCATTGGTCCATCCTTGTACCGCATTTTTTCACCGAGTGTTTTTTGTATATCAAAGGTAATTCTTTCTTCTGGTCTTCTGGCTAGATAATGCAAGTTACATCGGACAGATGCATAAAATTCAAGAGCCTTACGAAAACGGGAAACATCCTGTCTTAAAAAAACCCCTTTTTCTGTTAGCTCTGCCAAGTTAGAAGTCCCATAAATATGTTTTGTAATCCAGAACAGGGTTTGAAGGTCTCTTAGGCCACCTTTGCCATCCTTGATATTTGGTTCCAATACATATCGGACATCACCTAAATCCTCATGTCGCTGGTTTCTTTCTTTTAACTTTGCCTCTACAAAACGGCTTCCATTCCCATTTACAACTGCTTCTTGGAAGGTCTTAACGAAATCAAAATACGGTTTTTGGTAGCCCCATAACCATCTGGAGTCGAGCAGACTTGTCTGTATGATTAGGTCGTTTTTTGATAGCCGGACACAGTCATCTATAGATCTTGTAGAGTGCCCAACTTTTAAACCTAGATCCCATAAAA
This sequence comes from Alphaproteobacteria bacterium MarineAlpha3_Bin7, assembly GCA_002937995.1. GTDB lineage: Bacteria > Pseudomonadota > Alphaproteobacteria > Rhodospirillales > UBA2165. Next base: position 14,033 of record PTLG01000042.1, read on the forward strand.
AATAGAGTAGAAATTCGACAACCTGCTCAATGTAAGGAGTTTTTTTATAAGGGTGAAGAAACATAATATCTATGTCTGAATAAGGAGCTAGTTCTTCTCGCCCATATCCACCAACAGCTACCAGGCTAATTTTTTCAGCAGTTGAAGGATTGCCTCTTGGGTAAGCTAGAGTGGTAGCCACTTCAAACAGAACCCTTATTACTTGATCTACTAAAAATGAATTAGACTTCAAAACAACTAGACCGTTTTTATTAAAATCAAATCGGCTCTCTATCTCTAAAAAACCACTATCGAAGGATCTTTTTAGTAGGGACAGCAACTCATCTCTTTTTGCTGGCTCATAATAGTTTTGGGGGAATATACTTTTAATTTTGGATAACAGAGTCCTTCTATCGAGAATCGCCCTTTGGTTAACGATAGCGTTCATATTTTTTCCACAAACATGTTATGCCAGATAAAAGAATGCCGTGTCCCAGAAATTATTTATCCTAACTCTCTAGCTTTTTCAATAGGTATAAATGTTCCAAAGCTTGTTTAGGTGACAAATCATCAGGCGAAATATCCCGCAAAACTTTTGCCACTTCAGCCAACCTTTCCATTTCTGAGTCTTCAGTTTGTTCCTCCAAAAGTGGCAAGGGCCTAGATCCTTTAAGGTTGCCCAGGTTAGGGCTGTTTTTTTCAATAATGGATAGCAAATTATCAGCTCTTTTAACGACTTGTTTTGGGAGGCCAGCCAAGTCGGCAACATGTATACCATATGACCTGTCCGCTGATCCAGGGGCAACCGTATGAAGGAAAACAACCTCATCCTTCCACTCTTTAACGCTCATTTTATGGCAAGATAATGAGTTTAGTTGTTCTGATATTTCGGTTAATTCGTGATAATGGGTGGCAAAAAGCCCTCGACACGCATTTTGTTCGTGAAGATATTCAATTACTGCCCAAGCTATTGAAAGGCCATCAAATGTAGCGGTTCCTCGGCCTATTTCATCCAAAATCACAAAAGATCTTTTTGTAGCCTGCTTTAGTATAGCAGCCGTCTCAACCATCTCTACCATGAAGGTTGAATGACCTCTAGCCAAGTTGTCTGAGGCACCAACTCTAGAAAACAATTTATCAATCAAACCAATATGGGCAGATGTGGCTGGAACGAAAGAACCCATCTGAGCTAAAATAGGTATAAGTGCATTTTGTCTCAAATAAGTGCTTTTGCCAGCCATATTGGGCCCCGTTAATAGCCACAATCTATCGTCCTGTGTAAGTGAGCAGTCATTTGAGACAAATGCTGTTTTGCCACCTATTTGATTATCATAAAAGGTCGAGCTGTTCTCTACTACAGGGTGTCGACCCTGTTCGATCTCATAAACTAAACTGTTGTCGACCGTGGGACGACAATAGTTTTTGTTTTCTGCCATTTCTGCAAATCCACAGATAACATCTAAAAACGAAACACCCTCAGCAGTTGACAAAACTTTTTCTTTTTTAGAGATGACTTTAGATACTAGTGTCTCAAATATGGCCAACTCTATTGCCAGAGCTTTTTCTGTTGCGGTAGATATTTTTCCTTCTAGAGAGATTAATTCCTCGGTAGAAAAGCGCACAGCATTTTTCATCGTCTGACGATGAATAAAAACTTCATTGTTTGACAAAAGAATATCGCCGTGTCTTTTTGTTGTTTCTATAAAATACCCGAGCATTCGATTAAATTTTATTTTCAAATTAGGGATTTCTTCGCTATTTGCATATTTCTGTTGTAGCTCGTTAATCATACCTTGGCTGTCAGACATTATAGCTCTTAGCTCGTCCAATTCTTGTGAGAACCCCGTCTTTATGAAACCACCATCTTTTGCTAGAACAGGTAAATCTTCCAATAAAGCATCGGTTAAAATGTCTATTAAATCTTCATTTTTATCTAAGCTTTCTGCCGCATCCTTTATTAACTTCGGGAGCCCAATAGGGAAAATATGAGACCTAACATTTTTTCCCACAACTAGTCCATTTTTAACCCTAGCCAGGTCTCTTGGGGTGCCTCTGTTCATGGAAAGTCGTCCTATGGCCCTTTCTATGTCAGGGAATTCCCGAAATTGTTGTTGAAGAAAAGCCCTCTCTTTCTGGCCACCAAAAAAGAAAGCTACGCTATCCAATCTTTGCCCGATCGCTTGAGTATTGAATAGCGGTGCTGACAACCAGTTGTGTAATTTTCTTCCTCCCCCGCCGGTTTTAGTAAAATCTATATTATTTAGAAAACTTCCCTCTCTTGAGCCATCCATAGTTTTTGTTAATTCCAGGTTTTTCCTAGTAGCGTCGTCTATGAGCATAATATTAGAATCTTCAAACTTCACA